>NZ_JAHBCX010000043.1:0-50027 GCF_019955895.1 Pseudomonas sp. GL-B-12 | reverse complement strand
CCACTACCCCCATCCTTGGCCTGAGCACTGGATACTCCGGACAGGCTGTCCGGAATCAATACGGTAGACGCCGACAGAACCGCGCCAATAGCTACTGCCAGTAAAAGCTTATTGATGAGCATGTCGTTCTCCGTCTTTTTATTCAGATTGGAACGTTGATAAACATTGCAATGTGTTGCTTTTTTCCCGTAGGAACTTAATGAACAGTTCAACGAACCGATTTATTCGGTTGCAGCGTTGAAAAAGAATGCGACGTACAGCCGGGCCCAGTTCCAAAGGGGCAGCTCCAAAGGGTCAGTGAATGCTCGAGGCCAGTTCGAAAATCGGGATGTACATCAGGATCACGATCACCCCGATCAACAGGCCGATGAAGGTCATGAGCAAGGGTTCGAACAGCCGCACGAACCATTCGATCCAGCGGCTGATTTCTTCGTCGTAGAAGTCGGCGCTGCGCTCCATCATCTGCCCGAGGTTGCCCGACTGTTCTCCGGCGCGCAGCAGGCGCAGGGACACGGGGGTCACCAGGTGATTGAGTTCCAGCGCGGCAGACAGTGATTGCCCCTCGCGCACCCGCTCGCAGGCCTGGTCCAGGCGCACGCGGGAGGCGACGGTGAGCAGGCCACGGACCATGCCCATGGCGGTGACCAAGGGAATGCCGCCTTGCAGCAGAATCCCCAACGACCGGTAGAAGCGCGCCAGTTCATACATGAAGATGCGCTGGTGCACCGCGGGGAGTTTTTCGATCAGGCGGTCCAGCCCCCGACGAAAGGCCGGTTGGCGCTGGAGCAGGGCGATTGCAACGATGATGGCCAGCAAGCCACCGAAGAATTCTCCCTGGTGGGCGTGCAGGAACATGCCGCTGCTCATCAGGATCTGCGACATCCATGGCAGGTTCGACCCCAGTCCTTCAAACACCAGGCTGAAGCGCGGTACGACATACCCCATCAAAAACAAAACCACGCCACCGCCCACCACCAGCAACAGCAGGGGGTAGATCGAAGCGCTGACGATCTTCTGGCGAACCTCGTCCATGCGCTGGCGATAGCTGACATAGCGGCCCAGGGCATCGCCCACGGCACCGGTCTTTTCGCTGGACTGTACCAGCGCAATGTACAGCGGGGGGAAAACCGCCGACAGCTGCCCCAGGGCCTGGGAAAACGATTTGCCCTCGTAAAGCAGGCGCACCAGTTCACTCAAGGTTTTGCGGGCCTGTGGCGCGGTTTCCTTTTCCGCCAGGCTTTCCAGCGCATCGATCAACGGCAGGCCGGCGTTGAGCAAGGTGGTCAGTTCCTGGCTGAACAACACCAGGTTGAACGTCTCGCGCTTGTGCAGGCGCAACGCGCGCCAATGTCGCTCGGCGTGCAGGCTGACCACCCGCAGGCCCTGGTCTTCGGCGATGCGCCTGGCTTCGCTGTGCCCCGGCGCCTCGACGGTCATCGAGATGACACCGGCCTTGCCGACGGCCTTGAGATGAAAGCGCATGGTCGCCATTCCCGTCAGTTCCAGTTGGTGACTTCGGCGTTCTCGCCTTCGCCGCCGGGTTGCCCGTCCTTGCCCATGGACAACAGGTCGTACTCGCTGTTTTCACCGGGATAGCGATAGCTGTAGTTGCGGCCCCAAGGGTCTTGCGGGAGTTTTTTCTGCAGGTACGGGCCGGTCCAGTGCGGTTCGTCGGCGGGGGCAGTGACCAGCGCCTGCAAGCCCTGTTCGGTCGACGGGTAATGGCCAACCTCCAGGCGGTAAAGGTCCAGGGCTTTGCTCAAGCCTTCTATTTGCGCCTTGGCCACTTTCACTTCGGAACGGCCCAGTTGGGCGAAATACTTCGGCGCCACGATGCCGGCCAACAGCCCCAGTACCACCAGCACCACCAACAGTTCGAGCAAGGTGAACCCGCTTTGGGTTCGCCGGGCATAACACAGTCGCTGATTCATGATGACCTCACACAGTTGGCATCAGAGTTGCCATGCAGTTGCTATGTAACTGCATGCAATTGCCATGCTCACGATTGGTGATCCTTGCGCACCCCCCGTGCTACGGGCCTTCTCACTTACGGCACAGTGCTTGCGTATGGCTGGTGCACGACTGGCCATTGGGGCAATACCCCCAATTTTCGGGGCCGGGAAGGGGAGGTATAACAATGAAATCACTCACCACCGGGTTGCTGGGAATTCTTGTGTTGGCCGGCGCCGCACAGGCCGATGTGTTTGTTTCCGTGGACGCCAATGGCAGCTACGTCCTGTCCAATGTCCACCGCCCCGGACGCCACTATGAACGGGTGATTCATGAGCCCGATGCGGCGGTCGTCAGCCTTGATCAGCAACCGCAGATGATCGCCGCGCAACCCTATGCCGAGCTGGTGGCGGCGGCGGCCACGGCCAACGAACTGCCGGCGGCGCTGCTGCACGCAGTGATCAAGACCGAATCGAGCTACAACGCCCGCGCTACCTCGCCCCGGGGCGCGCGCGGGCTGATGCAGTTGATGCCCGACACCGCCCGCGAAATGGGTGTGACCAACGTCTACGACCCCAAGGCCAACATTCAGGGCGGTGCCCGCTATCTCAAGCGCTTGATGACGATGTTCGACAACGATATCCGCCTCGCCGTGGCGGCCTATAACGCCGGCCCGCAAGCGGTGCTCAGCCGGGGCAACGTGGTCCCGCCGTTCGCTGAAACCCAGCGTTATGTGCCCAGTGTGCTGAACCAGTACCGGCGTTTGCAGGGGTTGTCCGCGGATGCGCCGCTGTGATCGGAAATCGGGGAGCGGGGCGGTTTTCCCCAATAGTGGGGAATAGTGGCCCCGGCGAGAAAGTGGGGGGATTGGGTGGGGAATATCCCCCGGCTTATCAAGTCGTGATTATAACTAGCTGATTAATAACGTAAATTTTTGTGGCATGCGGATTGCTCCGGACGATTTGTCGATAAGTGTTCCCCGATAACCCGCAGCGAGGCCCGAGTCCATGATCGGCATGTCCCACGCTTCGTCCTTGATTAATTTGCTGTTGTTGGTGACATCGATGCTCGGCATCGAGATTGCCGGCTAGCAGATCCTGAAGGGGAGTTTTGACTTGGACAGGACCCTCACAGTCGCTGGCAGCGCGGTGATTCTCGGGATGGCCTTGATCGGGTTCGGGGTATGGCGGACCGCGCCCCCGACTGCACTCAATGAAGTCGCTTTGCCCGACACCTGGAGCGAGCAGACGCTGGAGCGTGAAGGGGTTTCGGTGGCCCTTGCCGACGTGCAATTTCGTGTGACGGACAAAGCCTCGGGTCAACCCTTGTCCGGCGTCGCGCCGGGTGTTCGGGTCGAACCCGGCGATACCCACTAAGAGGAAACTGACATGAACCGATTCGCGCATCGCGCACTGCTGACGTTCTGCCTGTTGGCCTTAGGTATCGACCAGGCCCTGGCTCACTCGACGGACGAGCACACCGGGCACGACATGGTGGTCAGCACCGCCAGCCCGGAGACCGCCCGGATCAGGTTTGCCGACGTGGCCCTGCTGGACCAGAACGGCAAGGTCGTCAGTCTGGAAAAAGACCTGGTGAGCAACAAGATCGTGGTCATGGGCTTCATCTACACCAGCTGCACCACGGTCTGCCCGGTGGTGTCCTCGATCATGGGCAAGGTGCAGAAACAATTGGGTGCGCGGGTCGGCACCGAGGTGCAACTGGTGTCGATCAGCATCGACCCGCAGCGTGATGATCCCCAACGCCTGAACGACTACGCCCGCACCTTCCAGAAGGGGCCGGGCTGGAGCTGGCTGACCGGTTCGCCGCAGTCGGTCAATGCCACACTCGAGGGCCTGGGTGCCTACAGCGGTGACTTCGAGAACTACTCGCCGCTGATTCTGGTGGGGGACGGCAACAACCGATTCTGGACCCGCTACTACGGACTCACCGAACCGACGGAGCTGGCCCGGGCCGTCGAGAAGCTCAGAGGTGAACGCAACGCCCACGCCAAGCACACCGCCATCGCCATGGAGCATCAGCCATGAGAGTCATCGACGGGTTCGCCCTGGGCGTCTGTTACGGCATTTTCAGTTCAATGGCATTTGCCCACGAAGGGCATGAACAGACAACGCCCGCTGCGCAACCGTCCACCGGCACCCACGACGGGAAAACCTGCTTCACCGACACACCGTTGCAGGACCAGAACGGCAGCACCTTTATCTCCCTTACCAGTGATCCGCTGCGCAACACCCCGGCGGTACTCAAGGCTTGCACCTTGAAACAGGGCATCGATGGGCCCCACTGGTTTTTTCTTACCGACGACAAGGTGCAAATGGACCTTGTATTGGGCCGCATCGGCCAGATCGTGCCGACCCCCGAGCAGCACTCCACCCGGTTGATCGTCGGTGACGTGGCGAACAAGCGCTGGAGCAAAATCCGTTCCGATGCCCCGGCCGCCGCCATTGCCCAGCGCTTGCAGTGGCTGACAATGCCCGTGGCCGGGCGCTGAGCCACGGCCATGAATATTGCCCTCGTCCTTTGCCTGCTGCTTCTGGGCGGCATCACGTTCACCGCTCAGGCGTTGCCCCTGAGCCTCAGCGAAAGTGCCGGCAAGCGGTTGTACCACGAAGGCGTGTCGGCCAGCGGCGAGCCGATCATGGTCCGGGTCGGCGCATCGGGCATGCTGTTGCCGGCCACCCGCCTGCCGTGCGCCAATTGTCATGGCGAAGATGGCCTCGGGAGCCCGGAAGGCAGGGTGCGACCGCCGAACCTGAGCTGGTCGCGGCTGACCAGCAGCCATGGCCAGCAGCACATCAACGGCCGCAGTTATCCGGCCTACAGCGAAAGCACCCTGGTGCGGGCAGTGCAGGAGGGGCGCGACCCGGGCAACAATCGGCTCGATCCGTCGATGCCACGGTTCGTGTTGTCGATGAACGATCAACGCAACCTCACGGCGTATCTCAAGCGCCTGGACGAAGACGGCGATCCGGGCCTGGCCCCCGACAGTCTGCACCTGGGCACGTTGTTGCCGGGTTCCGGGCCGTTGAGCGAGGAGGGCGTCACGGTGGCGGCGGTGCTCAACGGCTGCGTGGCGCGTATCAACGAGGCGGGCGGAATTCATGGCCGGCAGTTGCGCCTGACCATCCTCGACCCTGGCGCCGACCGTGCCAGTGCCGAAAAGGCCCTGGACCAATTGATCGATGAAGAACAGGTGTTTGCCCTGATCGCACCGCTGGCACCGGCATTGGACATGGACCTCGCCGTGCGTCTGGAACAGGCCGGCATTCCCCTGATCGGACCCCTGTCCTTGCAGGGCACGCCCCACACCAGTCCGCAGATATTCGAACCGCTGCCGGGCCTTCGCGAGCAATTGATCGCCCTGGCCGACTACGCCGGTGCCAGCCTGCGGGTGCTTCAGGGGCCGACGCTGATTGCCTACCCGGACGAATCCGGCCAACGGCTGACGGCGCAGGAACTCAGCCAATACTTGCAGGGGCACGCCTGGCAAAAGGTGAGCCTGCAAGCCTACGACCCGACCAGGGATGATTTTCCCTTGGGGTCGCGCTCGGTGTTTTACCTGGGCAGCAGCAGCGGCTTCAGTCGTCTGGCCGAACGCTTGCAAACGGCGGGGCAGGTGCCTTACCTGTTCGCCGCCTCGAACCAGGTGGCGGGCAATCTGATGCAGGTGCCCAGCGGATTTTCCCGGCGGGTGTTCCTGGCCTATCCGTTCGTGCCCAGCGACTGGACCCTGGCCGGGCGCCTGGCCTTGACCCAGTTGCGCGAACACCAGGGCCTCGGCGGCCAGCATGCGGTGCTGCAAGTGGGCGCGTTCAGTTCGATGATGCTGCTCAGCGAGGGCATGAAGCAGGCCGGGCGCAATGCCAGTCGCCAGAAGCTGGTCAGTGCCCTGGAAGGCCTGCGTGACTTCGATACCGGGTTGACGCCGCTGATCACCTTTGGTCCGGGCCGGCGCCAGGGCTTGAGCGGTGCCCATGTCGTCACGGTGGATCTGCCGGGCCAGCGTTTCTATCTGGTCGCCCCCTATAAACCCATTGCTGCCAAGCCCTGACCGGAGGCCGATGATGAAACCTGACACCGCCCGGCATACCCTGATCAAGGTAGCGTCCGGTGCAGACGCTTCCACTGTCGAAAACGCGCAGCTACGCTTAAGCGCAATGAGGGCGTCGGCGTCATTGCGCTCGCGCAATCGAATCGAGCGAATTGACGATCAATAGGGGGTTTCCCCAACAGTGGGGAAAAAACTTCAATGCCAATCCGGTCGCTTTCCCCGTTTTTGGGGGGATGGGATTTCTGTACGGGAAGGCATTGTTTTTAAATTCAAGGACATGAAGACCTAAAATTACCGGCGCCCAGCCTGGCGTGAAGTGTGCATTAGTCCTGTCAGGGCGCGCACTCCGTCAGGTTCAAAACCCGGACCTGCGGTTTCAAGGAGTCCACCTTGTTAAACAAAGTACTGGTTGTTGATGACGAACAGTTGCTGGCGGAGAACCTCCAGGGATACCTGCAGGCGCAAGCACTGGAAGTCCGGATTGCCCACGACGGTGCGCAAGGAATCGTTGAAGCTGACGATTTCGCGCCCGATGTGATGGTGTTCGATTACCGCTTGCCCGATATGGAAGGCTTTCAGGTGCTCGATGCCGTCCGCCACAGCAGGAAGTGTCATTTTGTGCTGATCACAGGGCATCCAACCGCAGAGGTTTGCGATCGGGCCCGGCAGCTGGGAGTCAGCCATATCCTGTTCAAACCGTTTCCATTGGCGGAATTGGCCCGTGCCGTGCTTGATCTTCTGGGCAGGCAACGCGAACCCAAAGCGGGGGTGGGCACTTGCGAAGGCTTTGTCGAACGACGCCAGAGCAGGACCGAGAGTTTCCCCCTGCAGTTGTACGACGGTAGCTGGGTGCTTGCAGATCGCCGAAAAAGTACATCGGCCTCCATGGCGCCAGACGACGAACAATTGCTCACCGGGGAGTAGTGGCGCGACAAGACGTTCCGGCCCACGCCGAAATGACTCGCCGCGCCGACAGGGCCCAAAGCCCCGGGCGTTGGAGAGCAAGCCATGGACCGTCTATCCCTTGCCGTAGAACCGGCGCAACCGGAATGTGCACCGACTCGTTTTAGCAGTGAACAACTGGCCCAGGCCCGAGCCGTGGCCACCAGTTCCGGCGAACGGATGCTGGACGCCCTGGGGGGGCTGTGCGAACTGGCTCCCATGCCTTTCATTCAATGCCTCGGCGTAACCCTGCACTACCCGGTGCTCGACACCGACAGCCTGTTCAATTCCACGCCGGTGTTCGACCGGGTGACCCTGGCCCAATGCCTCAAGCGCGAATTCATTCTGTTGCGTCATAACGATGCGGTCATCGGTGTGTTCGCCGACCCCTTCGACAGTGCACGCCTGGCCTGGATCGATGAATGCCTGCAAGGCGCGCCGCTGTATCTGGTGCATGCCGATGACCTGAAGGCCTACCTGGCGCGTCACGAAGAAAGCTTCCATGCAGTGGAGTCGCTCAACGCCCAAAGCGACGCCGGCGCAGAAATCGATAACCTGCAAAGTCTGTCCCTGACCAGCATCAGCGAAGACTCCAGCGTGGTGGTCAAGCTGGTCAATTCGACCCTGTATGACGCGCTGAAAATGCACGCTAGCGACATCCATCTCGGCACCACCGGCAGCGGCCTGGTGATCAAGTACCGGATCGACGGCGTGCTCAACAACATCAGCAAGATCCAGGGCAGCGAGTTCGCCGAGCAAGTGATTTCCCGGGTCAAGGTCATGGCCGAACTGGACATCGGCGAAAAACGCGTGCCTCAGGATGGCCGTTTCAAGATCGGTATCAGCGGCCGGCAGATCGACTTCCGGGTGTCGATCATGCCGAGCATTTTCGGGGAAGACGCGGTGCTGCGGGTACTCGACAAACAGGACCTGGCGGACAAGGTCTGCGGCGTGCAACTGCAAGCCCTGGGCTTTGAAGAAGAAACCCTGCGCCAGCTGCGCCGGTTGGCCGCCGAACCCTACGGCATGGTGCTGGTGACCGGGCCGACCGGTAGCGGCAAGACCACCACCCTGTACGCGATGATCACCGAGATCAACCATGGCGTGGACAAGATCATCACCATTGAAGACCCGGTGGAGTATCAACTGCCGGGCGTGCTGCAGATTCCCGTCAACGAGAAAAAAGGCCTGACTTTCGCCCGGGGCCTACGCTCGATCCTGCGGCATGACCCGGACAAGATCATGGTCGGTGAAATCCGCGACCCGGACACCGCACAGATCGCCGTGCAATCGGCGCTTACCGGCCACCTGGTGTTCACCACCATTCACGCCAACAACGTGTTCGACGTGATCGGCCGATTCACCCAGATGGAAATCGATCCCTACAGCCTGGTCTCGGCACTCAATGCCGTGCTGGCCCAGCGCTTGATCCGCCTGGTCTGCACCAGTTGCAGCAGCCCTTACAGCCCGACAGCAGAAGAGCTGGAGGTCTCGGGGCTGGATCCGCAAAAGGTCGCTCACTACCAGTTCGTCCACGGCAAGGGCTGCGGGCATTGCCGGGGCACCGGTTATCGCGGGCGCAGCGCGATTGCCGAGCTGCTGCACCTGGACGACGAACTGCGGCAGATGATCGTCGAGCGCCAACCCATTTCGAAAATCAAGGCGCATGCCTGCAAACGTGGCTTGCGCCTGTTGCGCGAGTCGGCGCTGGAGATGGTGGAACAAGGCCGGACCACTCTCGAGGAGATCAATCGTGTCACTTTTATCTCGTGAGCAATTTGTCGCCGTGCTCGGCGCCAGCGGTGTTGGCCTGGGGCAACGGCACGGCGCTGCAACCCACTGGCTGGGCAGCGTCGGCTACATCGACGAAGGCTTCCAGGCCTGGGCGGTGGCCCTCGACACCCTCGACCGCTTGCTGGCCGAACACAGCGTTGCCAGGGCGGAACTGACCGTAGTGATCTCCGGGCACTTCTGCCGCTATTGCCTGGTGCCCTGGAGCGAGCAGATCAGCAGCCCGGCCGAATTGCTCGGCTACGCTCAACTGTGTTTCGAAGACCTCTACGGTGCCCCGACGCAACCCTGGAGCCTGGTGCTCTCGGCCGAACCCGCCGGTTACGACCGCATCGCCACCGCGCTGCCACAGGACTTGCTCGAACGCCTGCGCGCCCTGGTCAGCGCTCGCGGATTGCGCCTGCGTTCGGTGCAGCCGTACCTGATGGCAGCGTTCAACCATTTCGATAAGAGCTTTGAGGCCGGGGACTTCCTGTTCGTCGTCGCCGAATCGGTACGCAGCGTGTTGCTGCTGGCCCGGGAAGGGCGCTGGACCTCGGTGCGTTCAGTGGGCAGCAGCGACAGCGATGCTGCGCTGACCGCGCTGATCGGCCGTGAAAGCCAGTTGCAGGCATCCACCAGCGATCGGCCGTTGAATGTCTACCTGCATGCACCGGCGCGCATCGATTCGCCTCCCGACGTGCCCGGTGTGCATCTGCGCACCCTCGAAGAAGACCGGACAGCCGTACGCGATTGCCTGTACGTCATGTCTCGGGCGGTGGCCTGACATGCGCCCCCTGATGCTCGACTTTCAGCCGCGCCGCCGTGCAGGCCCCTTGGGCTGGAGCCTGCTGGCCGGTGGCGTGGTGCTGACACTGGCTTGCCTGGTGGTGCAACAGCACCTGAGCAACGAGGCCGAACAACAGCAAGGTCATCTGCAAACCACACAGCGGGTGCTCACCGGCGATACCGGCACCAAGCTTAGCCTGACACCGGCGCAAATCCGCGAGCAGGCGCAGAACCTGGCCGAAATGCGCAAGGTCTCCCAGCAGTTGCGCCGCCCCTGGGAACGCCTGTTCGCCACCCTCGAAGCCATGCCGCGGGACAACATTGCCCTGCTGGCCCTGACCCCGGACGCCCGCAAAGGCCAGGTGCTGATCAGCGCCGAGGCGCTGGACCTGGAAGCCATGCTCGATTTCCACCGCCGCCTCGAAGCCAGCGACGAGCTGTCCGACGTGTCGCTGCTGAGCCACGAAATTGTCGCCAACGTGCCGGAACACCCGGTGCAGTTCAACCTGTCGGCTACCTGGGAGATCGGCGATGCAAATCCATAAATTGATCGTCCACGAATACCTGCAAGGCCTGGGCGTTCCGGGGCTGGCAGGACTGGCCATGCTAGTGCTGGCGCTGAGCTATGGCGTGGTCGGGTTGTTGCCAGACTGGGAGTCGCTGCAAAGCCTCAGCCAGCAGACGCGCGAAGCCACCGAGTATCTGGCCAAGGTCGAAGACGGCACAGTGGCTGCGCCGGTGGTGCCGCAGCGCCAGCTCGACGATTTCCGCAGCAAGTTGCCGTCCCAGCCTCAGGCCACTGTGGCCATCGACAAGATCTACGCCCTGGCCGCCCAGGAACGCATCACTTTGTCCCGGGGGGAATACTCCCTGGGCGTGGACCCCAAGACGCACCTGGCCCGTTATCAGATTCTGTTGCCGGTACGTGGTAGCTACCCGCAACTGCGGCGTTTCCTGCACGCCTTGCTCGGCCAGTTGCCGGCGGTGGTGCTGGAGGATGTGGAGTTTCAGCGCAAGAATATCGCCGATACCGACCTGACCGGGCGGATCCGCATGACCCTTTACCTGTCGAGGTCATGATGAATACCAAACGAGTGGTGGGTTGGGTGGCGTTCCTCGGTGTGGCGGCAGCGCTCGCCTGGCTCCCCGATTACTTCAAACAGGCTGACGACAGCGACCCTGCAGTGGTCGCCGTGGTCACGCCAGACAAGGGCAAGATCCCTGGCGCATCGGCGGCTGCATCGAGCGCCGCGGCGGCAGCGCCGATCAAGGACCTGAGCCCGGCAGGCGACCTGTTCGCCGCCCGCAGCTGGAAAGCGGCGCCGGCCCTGGGCACCGTCACTGAACAACCGGTCGTCGTGACTCCGGTGGTGCAAGTCCCCACTGCACCACCGTTGCCCTTCCAGTTTGTCGGCAGGCTGGATGATCGTTCCGATCTGCAGGTGTTTTTGCAGAACGGCGAAAAAATATACGTCGTGCGCAAGGGGGATGTCATCGACAAAACCTGGCGGATCGAGCGGATTTCCGATGAGGAACTGAGCCTGGTTTACCTGCCTCTGCATTTATCTCAGACCTTGTCTGTGGGGAGTACGGAATGAACAAATCCCGTTTGCTGATGAGCCTGTGTCTCTGTGCAGGGCTGGCCGCATGCAGTTCGGCGCAGGTCGCCAGGGATGAAGCTTCCGCCCTGATCGAGTCGGGCCAGTACGAAGCCGGTCTGGCCCGCATCGAAGAGGGATTGCGCGAAAACCCTCGCGATACCGATCTGCACATGGCCCTCAACAACGGACGGGCCCTCGCCGTGAAGGCGCTGCTGGCCCAGGCCGACATGGACCGGGCCCAGCGTAATTTCGCCGGGGCCCGCATGACTTACAGCCGGGTCTTGAACATCGAACCGAACAACCGTCGTGCCCAGGATTCCCTGCGCCAGCTCGACTATCTGCGCAGCATGGATGAGAAACTCGAACTGGCCCGTGGCGACCTGCGTCGCGGTGACATCTACGGTGCCGACCGCCAGGTCAAACAGATTCTCGAACTGGACCCGAAGAACGACGGCGCTCTGGAACTACAGGACAGCATCCGCCTGGTGCAGAGCCGCAACGTGGTGCAGTACCCGCAACTGCGCACGCGCCTTGACCGGCCGGTGACCCTGGAGTTTCGCGAGGCCAACCTCAAGACCATTTTCGAAGTGCTGTCCCAGGTCGCCGGCCTGAACTTCATCTTCGACAAGGACCTGCGCCCGGACATGAAAGCCACGATCTTCGTACGTGACGTGCGTATCGAAGACGCCGTGGAGCTGCTGCTGCAACAGAACCAGCTGCATCAGAAAGTGGTGAATGAAAACACCGTGCTGATCTACCCGGACTCGCCGCAGAAGATCAAGGATTACCAAGAGCTGGTGATGCGCACCTTCTACCTGACCAGCATCGATGCCAACACGGCGCTGAACATGATCAAGACCATGCTCAAGACCCGCGACGTGTTTGTCGATGAGCGCCTCAACACCCTGACCATGCGCGATACCGGTGACGCGGTGCGCATGGCGGAAAAACTCCTGCAATCGCAGGACCAGTCCAACCCGGAAGTGGTGCTGGAAGTGGAAGTGATGGAAGTCGCCCGTCAACGCATTCTCGACCTTGGCCTGCAATGGCCCAACACCTTCGGCGTGGTCAACAGCGACGGCTCGGCGGTGACCATTCTTGATCAACTCAAAGGCATCGACTCCAGCCGGATTACCATCTCGCCATCGCCGCAGGCCAAGATCAATGCCCAGGACAAGGACATCAATACCTTGGCCAGCCCTGTGATTCGGGTGAGCAACCGCGAGCAGGCGCGCATCCACATCGGTCAGCGCGTGCCGATCATCAGCGCCACCTCGGTGCCTTCGACCCAGGGCCCGGTGATCACCGAAAGCGTGACCTACCTTGACGTCGGTCTCAAGCTCGAAGTGCAACCCATCGTGCACCTGAACAACGAAGTGGCGATCAAGATCGCGCTGGAAGTCAGTAACGCCACGCCGCTGACGCCGACCGCTCAGGGCACCATTCCGGTCCAGGTCGATACCCGCAACGCCCAGACCACCTTGCGTCTGCATGACGGCGAAACCCAGATCCTCGCAGGGCTCGTGCGCAACGACCACGGCGCCACCGGCAACAAGATTCCCGGCCTTGGCGACATTCCCGGCCTGGGTCGCCTGTTCGGCAGCAACAAGGACGACGTCAGCAAATCCGAACTGGTGCTGTCGATCACCCCGCGGATCGTGCGCAACCTGCCGTACCAGAGCCCGTCGGACATGGAATTCCCGACCGGTACCGAAACCAGCATGCACATCCAGGCACCGGACCGTTCGATGAGCACGACGGTTCAGTCCGGCCCCATGAGCGCACCGATCGCCACCACCGTTACCGTTGGGAAGCCTTGATCATGAATGCCTCACAACGCGGTTTCAGCCTGATCGAAGTCGTGGTGACGCTCGCCCTGGTCGGCCTGCTGGCCGGCATGGCCGCACCGCTGACCGAGACGGTGGTGCGCCGGGGCAAAGAGCAGGATCTGCGGACTGCGCTGTACGAGATCCGCGATGCCATCGACGCCTACAAACACGCCTTCGACGCCGGCTACATCGAGAAGTCGCTCGACAGCAGCGGCTACCCGCCGAACCTGAAAGTGCTGGTCGAGGGTGTGCGTGACACGCGCAGCGCCAAGGGTGCCAAGTTCTACTTCCTGCGACGCATCCCCCGTGACCCGCTGGCAGTCGTCAAGCGTGACGACGAGGGCGGCTGGGGCCTGCGTTCCTATGACAGTTCGGCTGAGAACCCGCGGGAGGGCCAGGACGTCTATGACGTTTACTCCAAGGCCCGGGGCAAGGGTCTCAACGGTATTGCCTACCGAGAGTGGTGAGCCTATGCGTCGGCAAAAGGGTTTTACCCTGATTGAACTGATGGTGGTCCTGGCAATCATCGCGACCCTGATGACGATCGCCTTGCCACGCTACTTCAACAGCCTGGAGGCCTCCAAAGAGACCACCCTGCACCAGAGTCTGTCGTCTATGCGCGAGGCGCTGGATCACTACTACGGCGACACCGGGCGTTATCCCGATTCCATCAATCAACTGGTCGAACTGCGCTACCTGCGTAACCAGCCGCTGGACCCGATTGCCGAGCGCAAGGACACCTGGATCATAGTCGCGCCACCGGATGGCGTGGCGGGCGGGGTTGCCGATATCAAGAGTGGGGCCAGCGGGAGGGCGCGTGATGGCAGCCTGTATTCCGAGTGGTAAACCTTCGAGCCAGGACGGCTTCACCTACCTGGGTGTGCTGTTTCTGATCGTCGTGATAGGCATGGGTCTGGCCAGTGCCGGCGAGTTGTGGGCCACCGCTTCGCGCCGGGATCGCGAAAACCAGTTGCTCTGGGTCGGTACGCAATATGCCCAGGCGTTGCGCAGCTATTACCGCAGTTCGCCCGGTATGGCCCAGTACCCGAAAGAACTCTCGGACCTGGTACAGGACGAGCGCTTCCCGACGGCCAAGCACCATCTCCGGCAGTTGTACCCGGAGCCGATGACAGGTGGCGAGTGGGAGCTGATGCGTGATTTCGACGGGCGGATCAGTGGTGTGTACTGCCCGTCCGAGCAGAAGCCGCTCAAGCAGGCGAACTTTCCCAGCGAGTGGTCGGACTTCAACGGCATGGCCAGCTACAAGGATTGGCAGTTCGTGGCCGAGAAAGTGGTCCTCGATGGCACCAGTGGACCGCCGAAAGCACAGTCCACCGCGCCCCAGGCATTGCAGCCTTGAGCCTCGGGAGCGGGTTTGACAGCCAACACATTTCTGCCAGATGTACCCGGTCCAATTGTGGGAGCGGGCTTGCTCGCGAAGGCGGCCTGACAGCCGACCTGTCTTTTGTTGACCGTGTACATATCCATTCCTGCGGTAACGGCCACTTATGGTTTCGCCCTTACGGCGAGTCCCTTTGGCAAACGCCCCAAAGGAACCAAAGGTCTCGCCCCTTACGTACGGCCCCTCGCCTGGGCTCGGGGTTCCTTCGCTCCGGCATTCATCCGGGGGCATTGCCCTCCGGTCTGCTTCGCGACGACCTACATGCAATGAGTTCGACTGCGTCGAACGGCGCTGCGCGCCAATCCCCGGATGAACACCTCCACTCAGCCTCCCGAGGGGGCGGGTGGATCAAGATCAAGATCAAGAGCTGCAGGCGAGCTAACGCTCGGCCTGATGAGTGGTGAGAAGCGTGGGTGTATGCCGATCTGCCTTTGCTCTTCTGTGGGAGCGAGCTTGCTCGCGAAGGCGGCCTGACAGCCGACCTGAATCTGGCGGATGTACCTCGACCCTGTGGGAGCGGGCTTGCCCGCGAAGGCGGCCTGACAGTCGACCAATCTTCCGAAGGTGCGTCACAGATAAACGAAGCCCGCAATCAGGCCGGCCGGTAGGCCGCCTCGCTTTTGCTGTTGCGGTACACGCCCCCTCGTGAGGCCGAGCGCAGGTTCTGCGCAGTGGGCAACCCGGCATGGATGCCGGGTTAGCCGCCACCGGCCATGGATGGCCGATGGCGGCGGGCCCACGGAGCAGGACCGGAGCGAGGGCATGCCGAGCCACAGCGAGGCACCGAATGTCAGGGGCAAGAGCCCTTGGTTACTTGGGGTTGGGCGGCATTCCGTTTTTCCAAGTGACCCGCTGTAAGAGCGGAACCATAAGAGGCCGTTACCGCAAAAACGGATATGTACACCCTCAAAAATCCATGCCGCCTGCCACACCGCCATCGCAAGCAAGCCCGCTCCCACAGAGACCTTCAGTGGCCACAAGTCCCGCGTAAAACTGGGAACCACAATGTGTGGGAGCTTGCTCGCGATAGCCATGGCTCAGTCTTCACTGTGGCCCGCAGTGGTAAAGCTCATACCGTTTTTGCTACGCCACCACCCGATAACACGGCACATACGCCGCGCCGCCCGGCAGTTTCATGCGGTGCTGGGCGACGAAGGCTTTGAGCAGCAGGTCCAGCGGATGCATGATCGCCGCGTCGCCACGGATCTGGTACGGCCCGTGTTCTTCGATCAGGCGGATGCCCTTGTCCTTGACGTTGCCGGCGACGATGCCGGAGAACGCTCGGCGCAGGTTGGCCGCCAGTTCGTGGGACGGCAGGTCGAGGCTCAGTTTCAGGTTGGCCATGTTTTCGTGGGTCGGGTCGAACGGGCGCTGGAAGCCTTCGTCGATTTTCAGCAGCCAGTTGAAGTGGAACGCATCGTTGCGCTCGCGGCGGAACTGCTTGACCGCTTTGAGGCCCTGGGTCATCTGCCGCGCCACTTCGGCCGGGTCATCGATGATGATCTGGTAGTGCAGCTTGGCGGTTTCGCCCAGGGTCGCACCGACGAACGCGTCCAGTTGTTCCAGGTACGGCGCGGCATGTTTCGGCCCAGTGAGGACGACCGGGAAGGGCAGGCCTTTATTGTCCGGGTGCATCAGGATGCCCAGCAGGTACAGGAACTCTTCGGCCGTACCGGCACCGCCTGGGAAGATGATGATGCCGTGGCCGACGCGGACAAAGGCTTCCAGGCGTTTTTCGATGTCCGGCAGGATCACCAGTTCGTTGACGATCGGGTTCGGCGCTTCGGCGGCGATGATCCCCGGCTCGGTCAGGCCCAGGTAGCGGCCGCCGTGGATGCGTTGCTTGGCGTGGGCGATGGTCGCGCCTTTCATCGGGCCTTTCATCACGCCGGGGCCGCAACCGGTGCAGATGTCCAGGCTGCGCAGGCCCAGTTCGTGGCCGACTTTCTTGGTGTATTTGTATTCTTCGGTGTTGATCGAGTGCCCGCCCCAGCACACCACGATCTTCGGCTCGACGCCGGGACGCAGGGTACGGGCGTTGCGCAACAGGTGGAAGACGTAGTCGCTGATGCCCTGGGAGTTGCTCAGGTCGATGCGTTGGCTGTCGAGTTCGTTTTCGGTGTAGACGATGTCACGCAGGGCGCTGAACAGCATTTCCCGGGTGCTGGCGATCATTTCGCCGTCGACGAAGGCGTCGGCCGGGGCGTTCAGCAGTTCCAGGCGTACGCCGCGGTCCTGCTGGTGAATGCGGATTTCAAAATCCTTATAGGCTTCAAGGATGGTCTTGGCATTGTCGACATGGGCGCCAGTGTTGAGGATGGCCAGGGCGCACTGGCGGAAGAGGGTGTAGGTGCTGCCGGAACCGGCTTCGCTCAATTGCTGGACTTCCCGTTGTGAGAGCGTTTCCAGGCTGCCTTTGGGACTGACGGAGGCGTTGATTACTTGGCGTTGGGTCATTCAATGATCCTTAAAACGATGTCATTCACGCAGCAACCACGAATGGCATCCGAATAATGTGTATTCATGAAAGAAGATGGCACGAACTGCGCGGTCTCGCCATGTCCCCTGCTTGACGATGAAAAGATGAAAAGGAGCCCCAGCATAGCTAAATCCCACGCAGAGGCGATAATGGCCTGCTGTCTTTTTGCCTCAGACCCCTTTTTACCATTGAAGCTCAGGAAACCCGACGCAATGTTCGAAATCCAGCCGATGAACGCCCAGACCTACCGACAACAGACACGGCGCAGCACGGTCA
Source organism: Pseudomonas sp. GL-B-12 (assembly GCF_019955895.1). Taxonomy (NCBI): domain Bacteria; kingdom Pseudomonadati; phylum Pseudomonadota; class Gammaproteobacteria; order Pseudomonadales; family Pseudomonadaceae; genus Pseudomonas; species Pseudomonas sp. GL-B-12. The sequence continues at coordinate 32,920 of NZ_JAHBCX010000043.1, read as the reverse complement.
TCATTGCCCTGATCTTTCTGGCGCTGGCGATGGTGCTGTCCACGGCGGCAGTGGCTCTGTTCGGCACGCCGGGGGGCGACAATCTGCGTTTCAACGTCGGTGGTGTGTTTGTTGCGGTGCTGGCGATGGCGGCGCTGATGCGCCAGGTGTTCTGGCGCCAGGAATGGATGGCGCCAGCGGTCTATAGTTGGCAACTCAAGCGCAGCCTGATGAGCATCACCAATGTCATGCATCATGTAACGGCGGCCGTGGAAAAGGCTGATCCGGTTGCCATGAAGCTGTTGCGTTTCTACCATTTGGGGTTGAACCAGATGCATCAGCTCGATGGCAACTCCAGCGACCACGGCCAGTTGATCCGCGAAATGGATCAGCACAAGGAACGAATGCAAGCGCTGGGGATCGATACCGAACAGACGCGGCTGGATCCGGCGTGGCTGGAGGCGGTAAAGCAGGCCATCCGCTAACATCATCGCGAGCCTGGATCAGGCATAGTGAGCAACAGCGGCGATCAGGAAGACTCGTCCGGTCATAGGCACTCAGGGAGCACCATGGGACATCCGTCGATCAACGATCATATTGAAATGCTCCGGCCAGCCGTGACCCGGCTCAAGGTCCGCTCGGCGGTGATCCTGCTGGTCGCGGTGTGCCTGTCGATGACGGCGATCGTGATCTGGGAAGCCTGGAGCTCGCGCCAGTACTACCTGCATGACAAGGAAGTGGCGATGTCCAACCTTGCGCAGACCCTGGCATCACAAGCGCAGGCAACGATCAAGCAGGCCGACACGCTGCTGTTCACCCTGGTCGATCGCCTGGAGCACGACGGTGTGGATCAATCCCGGTTGCCGTTATTGCTCAACGCCCAGCGCAGTGAGTTGAGCCAGCTCCATGGCGTATTTGTTTTCGACGAAAAAGGGCAGTGGATCGCCAATTCCAATGGTGCCGGGCAAACCGGCGTCAACAATTCCGACCGTGAATACTTCATCTTCCATCGCGATAACCCCAGCCGTGGGCCGCACATCGGGCCGTCGATCAAGAGCCGTTCGAGCGGTGAATGGATCATGACGGTTTCGCGCCGGGTCAATCATCCCGATGGCAGCTTTGCCGGGGTGGCGCTGGCGACGATTTACCTCAGTCATTTCCTGCAGCTCTACGACAGCATCGACATGGGCAGTAACGGCGTAATCAACCTGATCGCCGACAATGCCACCATTATCATTCGCAGACCCTTCAAGGAGACGGAGATCGGCACCAGCCTCGCCAAGAGCCCCTTGTTCACCCAGTTGTTGTCCAAGGGCGATGCGGGGACGGCCACGATCAGGTCGGTCATCGACGGTGTCGAACGGGTGGCGGGGTATCGCCGGGTCGAGGGTTATCCGTTGACCGTTTTTGCCGCGCTGAACAAGGATGAAGTGCTCGGCAGCTGGCGCAAGGAAACGCTGCTCAGCGCCGGCATCGTCACGCTGTTGCTGGGATTTCTCGGGGTACTGGGGTTGCGGCTTATCAAGCTGATGAAGCAGCAGAATCTGGTGCAGGTCGAGTTGCTGGACACCCAGGACAGGCTCCTGGAGGTCAATCGCAACCTTGAAGGCCTGGCCCTCAAGGACGCACTGACGGGGCTGCCCAACCGGCGTCAGCTCGACGCTTTCATCGAAACGGAAATGGGACGTGCCCGGCGCAGCCAGACCGAGTTGGCACTGCTGATGATTGATGTCGATCATTTCAAGCCGTTCAACGACCGCTACGGCCACCTGGCCGGTGATGAATGTTTGCGCAAGGTCAGTGCGATCATCACGGACAATATCAAGCGCCCCGGTGGCCTGGCTGCCCGTTATGGCGGCGAAGAGTTCGCCGTGGTGCTGCCCGGCACCGACTACGTGGGGGCATTTCTGGTGGCGGAGAAAATCCGCCACGCGGTGCTACAGGCCGACATTGCCCACAGCGACAGCCCGGAAGGCACCGTGACCGTCAGCGTCGGCGTATGTGCCTGCAATACCGCTTCCCAGGTCCGCCCCGAAGACCTGATCGGTGCGGCAGACAAGGCGCTGTACGTGGCCAAGGCCGGTGGGCGGAACATGAGCGTGATTGCCAACTGAACGTCCGGCGTCAGACAAGCCGGTCCGTTCCCTGAACCAGTCGGGTGGCCAGGTGCGATTTTTTGAGTTGCTCCAGCCACCAGCCAAGGGCGCGACCGTCATGATCGCCACGCCAGCCGGCGTACAGGATGTTCGGCTCGCGCGGGTCGGCCATCGGTTTTTCAACCAGCGTGCCGTTTTTCAGCAGTGAGCCAACCCTATGCCGCGGCAGCCAGCCCACTCCCAGCGCATTGCACTGGGCGAGGATTTTTGCGCGCATGGTCGGCACGGCCAGCACCGGTTGGCCCCCGGTGACGCCGTAGGTGCTGCCCTCGGTGACTCTGGACGAATCGGCCACCACAATCGCCCGGTGCTGCGCGACCATGGCCCGGGTAATCGGGCCTTTGGCCTTGGCCAGCGGGTGCTTGGGCGACACCGCAAACACCCATTCCATTTCCCCCAATTGCATCCAGCGCAAGTTGGCAATGGCCGGCGGTTCATTGGTGGCACCAATGACCAGGTCCGCACGGCCTTCGCGCAGGGCTTCCCAGACCCCTTTGAGCACTTCCTGGGTAATGCGCAACGGCACGCCGGATTGCAGCGCATCGAATTCGTGGATCACCGGGATCAGGGTTTCGAACTCCAGCAGTTCGTCGGTGACGATCCACAAGCGGCTCTCCCAGCCGTTGGCGACTTGCTGGACCCGTTGGGTCAGGCGCGAGACGTCCTGCATCAGCCGCGCCGCTTCGTTGACCAGCAACTCGCCCGCCGGGGTCAGCTGCAAACGGTAGCGGCGGCGGTCGAACAACAACGCATCAAAGCGCTCCTCCAGTTGCCGCGCCGCATAGGACACGGTGGACGGCGCCTTGCCCAGGTGCGCCGCCGCCCGCGACAGGCTGCCGGTTTCGCGGATGGCTTCGAGCAGCGCCAGGTCTTCGGTCGACAGCATGTGCAAAATCCTTGAGGGGCAATACGGTATCTACAGAAGAATATGCGTTTCCTGAGTTTCGTGGGTGGCAATAAAAACCGCGCTCATCCCCAAGGGCTGCTACGCGATTATTGTTGCAACCCGGTCGCCTGGTTGGCGGTGCCTTCCTGGTTGAAGTAGGTGCTGTCGCCGACAAGTACGCCGGGTGGGATGGCAAGCAACTCGTCCAATGCCTGCTTGAAACTGACCAACAGGGTTTGCACACAATCGTCAGGAATGGCGTCACGGTAGTAGGAAAGACTACCGACCAATCCGCTTTCGGTACGTAGTGTGTTAAGCGAAACATCGGTCTTGATCCCGCTGGACGGAACCCCGATACCGTGGAGCTGTGATGTGCCTAATTGGCGCTGCCGCGAGGGATAGTTATGGTGGTTATACCAATAGGGAAATCGGGAGCCGTAAGCGACAGCGCGGGGCGAACAGTTGGCTTCAAAAATATGCGGCGGCAGCATGGCGTGGCCATAGGCATCCAACACACAATGATTGACCTGCTCCAGCAGCCGCAGAGAGGGCGACCATTCACAAAGCCGGGGGCGAATCACCATGGGGTGAACAAAATACCCCACTACCGGCTCCAGGGCCGCGTCGGTCCGGTTAGCCACCGGAGAGCGTACGTAGAGGTCGATCGTGCTTGTGTTTCTGGCGAGAGAAACCAGGAACGCGGTGAGGATAACGGTATAAAGGCTGAAGCCCGTTCGGCTGCACAATTGCGCAATTGCGGGGTATTGCACATCCAGATTGAGCGGTAGAACGGCACTGCGATAGGTAAATTGCCGAGGCCGCTCAATAGCGCCGCGCAATGGAAAGGGTTCGGGCAGTTGTTTCAGTGTCTCTTGCCAAAAATCGTTATGTTTATCCAGCAGGTTTTCAGCCAAACGTTGATGTTGGGCATCGGTATAATCTGCGTATTGCAAGCAGTATTTGGCTTTGTCAGGCACGCCGGTAGCGAGTAATGACTGATAGTGCGCGCAAAGCTGGTCCATCAGTACCGCACCTGACCAGCCATCGAATGCAATGTGATGGGCGGTGATGATCAGCACGTCGTCCGTCCCTTGGCATTCAAGGTAGGTTGCCCGAATCAACGGTGGATGTTTCAGGTCAAAAGCGGTCAATGTTTCTTCAACGATCAGATCGGCCACGGCTCGGCTGATATCGCATTCAAGCGGCAGGTTTATCAGGTGAAAAGGCAACGGGAACTCATCAAGGGCGTGTTGTGAACGACGCCATTGGTCGTGATAGTTGAATTCGAAACTGCAACGTAACGCCGGTTGCTGTTCAAGTACGGTGCCGAAGGCTTCGCGAACCCTGGCCACTGAACACTCGCCTCGAACGTAAAACGCCATCACCACATTTTCCAGATAGGCTGGGGTTTCGGGGGGCTTTTCAAGGACCTCGCGTTGAGCCAGTCCGGGCGTATCGTCACCTTCTCGCTTGCGCCAGGCATGGGCGTCCAGCAATAGGCTGTTTTCACTACCCTGGCGTGCGCTGCCGTTGAGCAAGTCCGTCTGCTGAGCCAGTGTCGGATGGTCGAAAATATCTTCGGGGGTCAGGTCAACATTGAACAGGTTGGCAATTCTGCCAAGCAGCATCATGACCGACAGGGAAGTCGCGCCGCATTCAAAAAAATGGCTGTCGGCCGAGATGGCCTGGTGGCTGAGGATTTCTTTCCAGATAGCTTGTAATCGATCGAATGTCGAAGCGTCGCCAGTGACTGACGGTGTGGTGCGATTCATGATGCCCCCTTTACAGTTTAAATTTTCCATAATAGGGGGGGTACTATTGACGATTGTAGATGGGTTGTTAAGTCGGATTGTTCCTGCGTTTTCAGCTCCTTTTCCATTTATCGAGTGAGTCAGTTCCTACAAATTACTCGCCCGATTCAACTCTTTGCTCTGGAAAAGGAGCTACCGCAGACTGCGATCTTTCAGAGGCGCTTCCACTTCCCGATCACTCGAAGATAAACCAGCGCATTGAGTACCAGTACCACAGCGGCCAGCCACAGTTGAATAGCCGGAGTCAGCCCGTCCGGGTAAATGACCGGCCACACATAATGTTCGATAAAGCTCGCGCCATAGCCGGTTTGCCCGGCTTCATGGCGCATGCGGTTTTCCCAGTCGGTCAGCGGGCAGGGCAGGTGGAAGAATTCCACCGCCATACCCCACAGCGCAGCTGGCGGATGCCACCAGATCAGGTGACGCCATTTGAGCACCAGCAACCCGCCGAACAACACGAACACAATGAACAGCAAGTGAAACAGCATCAGCCCATCGGCGGCGATTCGGTACAGCATGTCGGTGCCCCTGAAGGCTGAACGAATCGCTCCATGGTACTCGGGCCGGCGGCGGACGCTCTATCGATTGTCGCGGCCCAATGCGCCGAGCACGCCTTTCAAACGCTCGGTCATCGATTCGCTGCTGCGTTGCATCGGTGCGCGCAGTTCGTCACCGATCAAACCTTCCAGGGCCAGCGCGGTTTTCACCGGGGCCGGGTTGGGCTCCAGGAACAGGCTGTTGATCAGCGGCAGCAAACGGAAAAACGTGGCGCGGCCTTCAGCCAATTGGTTGTCGCGGATCTGCCGGTGCAACTGCACGAACAGTTCGGGATGGACATGCGCCGACGCGGCAATCGCACCTTTGGCGCCCAGGCACAGGGCATTGAAGATCTGGTTGTCTTCGCCGCACAGCACGTCGACATGGCCGCTATTGAGCAAAGCGAGGGTGTTCGAAAAATTACCGCCGCAATCCTTGATGGCGACAATGCGCTTGTGGGTGACGATGTTGAGCAGGGTCGCCTGTTCGAGGGCCACGCCGGTACGGTAAGGGATGTCGTAGAGGATCAGCGGAACGCTGGAGGCATCGGCGACCGTGCGGAAAAACGCTTCGAGGCCGGCCTGGGAAGGGCGGATGTAATACGGCGCCGGCACCAGCAGGCCCGCCACCGGGCGCTTGAGGATCTCGCTCTGGAAGTGCAACAACTCGGTCAGGTTGTTACCGGCCAGGCCCATGACCACCCGTTGCGCCGGCACCAGCTCCAGCACCGCATCCAGCACCGCCAGTTGCTCATACTTGCCCATCGCCGCCGGTTCGCCGGTGGTGCCGCAAACGATGAGACCGTCGACACCTTTTTCCAGCAGATGGCTGACCAGCCGGCGTAAGCCGACGAAATCGATGGCGCCGTTGTGGAACGGTGTGACCAGTGGAACCCAGATACCTTGAAACGCTGACATGCACTTTCTCCTGATGGTTGACCGATTTCGTCACCGTCAGGAGCGTGGAAGGAGAGTAAGCAAGGGGAGGGTGGTCCGTCGCGCTCAATGTCCTGTCAGCTCATCTGACGGGACAGCGCGCCCCGGTCACATGAGCGACTGTTTCTTCGATTTGAGGGCGTGCGCAACGCAACCTTGCGCCTTGGCAATCAAGCCAATGACGGAAGAGTCGAGATTGAAGGTTGCGGACATACTTGCTTACACCCTGAGTGAAGCGCCCAGTTTTAAAAGCCGGCGCGCCGTTTGTCAATCACGAAAATCAGCGAACTCGGCGCGCATCCGGCCTTTGTGCTTGGCCTTGTAGAGCAGGTGATCGACCTGTTCGACGAACTCCAGCGCCGTGGCATGCGGTGAAACGGCGGTGGTACCGACACCGAGGCTGACGCTCACCAGGTTCGACACCCCGGAGAATTCATGGGGGATCTGCTGCTGGCGAATCAGGTGCAGGCATTTGTGCGCCACCATCCGCGCGGACTCGGCATCGGTTTCCGGCAGCAGCCAGACAAACTCTTCACCGCCGATCCGCGCAATGAAATCCCGTGGCCGGTTCGCCGCCAGGGACAAGGTGTGCGCGACGCGGCGCAGGCATTCGTCGCCCTTGATGTGGCCGTAATGGTCGTTGTACTGCTTGAAGTAGTCGATATCCAGCACCAGCACCGACAATGGCAAACCGGTGCGCTGGGCGTGGTTCCACTCGCGCTCCAGCACGGTGTCGAACATGCGCCGGTTGGCGATGCCGGTCAGGCCGTCCTGGAAGGAATACTCTTCAAGCTGTTTTTGCAGGCGGATCAGGTGCTCTTCGGTTTTCTTGCGCTCGCTGATATCGAACATGAAACCAACCAGCGCCTCGACTTCACCGCTCTTGCGCACCACATGCACCACATCGCGGATCCACACGTACTCGCCGCTTTCGGTGAGTGCGCGATAGTCGGCTTCGTGATCGAGACCGGCGCGTGATTGCGAGACGCAGTAGTCCATCACGTAGTCGCGGTCATCCGGGTGCATGCGCTCGACCCAGTCATTGACCGAGACCCAACTGTGCTGCTTCCAGCCCAGCAGTTCTTCGATCTGTGGCCCGATGTAGCTGAACGTCATGGTTTTCCAGTCGATGCGCCAGGGAATCGCCCGGGTTGACTCAAGCAGGGTTTTATAAACGTCGCTGTCGGTTTCGACTGAACTCATGAAGGGCCTGCCTCGATGAAAATGCAGCGCAATCATGTTGCTAGCACTTTGGCGAATCAAGCGGGCAGCCGATGAATGGCACGTTGTCGTATCAGTGAGCAAGATTGTTCAAGCCTTCGGCCGCGACTGCTGGCACAGTCTGGGGTCTTTCCCTGTCTGTAGAACGTTATGTCCAACTCAATCATGCCGCGCAGTGCCTTTTTGCGCGGTGCAGCGGCGATCATGCCGTTGTCCCTGGCCACAGCGCCCTGGGGCTTGCTGGCCGGTTCCATGGCCATCGAAGCCAACCTCACGCCCCTGCAAGGCCAGGGCCTGTCGGGCATTGTGTTTGCTGGTGCCGCGCAACTGGTGGCCATCGGCATGCTCAAGGGCGGTGCCGGGATTTTTTCGATTCTGTTGACCACGCTGCTGCTGACCTCCCAGCATTTGCTCTACGGGATGAGCATGCGCTCGGTGATTTCGCCATTGCCGGGGCGCTGGCGTGCAGGGCTGGGGTTCTTGCTCACCGATGAGTTGTTCGCCCTGACCAGCCAGCACGACAAACAGCAGTTCAACCGCTGGTACGCCTTGGGCGTGGGCCTGACGTTCTACATCGCCTGGAACCTGTTCACCCTGGCGGGCATTGTGCTTGGCAGCAGCATTCCCGGCCTTGAACACCTGGGCCTGGATTTCTCCATCGCGGCGACCTTCATCGCCCTGATCACCCCGGTGGTACGCAACGTGCCGACCGTGGTGTGCGTGGCGGTGTCGCTGTTCTGTTCGGTGCTGTTCAGCTACTGGCAATGGGGCTCGGCGCTGGTGCTGTCGGGGCTGGCGGGCATGACCGCCGGGTTTGTCTGCAATAAATTCTACGGTGGACGCACATGATGGTCTGGGCAGTGATTATCGGAATGGGCGTGTTGGTGTTCCTCAACCGCTATGTTTTTCTGGAGCCGCGACTGCCGGTACGCTTGAGCAGCAATGCCCGGCAGTTCCTGGGGTTTGCCGTACCGGGCATGTTGACCGCCATCTGCGGGCCGATTGTGTTCATGCCGGAGAAACAGCTGAATCTGCATTGGGACAATCCCTATCTGATCAGCTCGCTGGTGGCGGTCGGGCTGGTGCTTTACACGCGCAATACGTTGCTCAGCATGCTGTTGAGCATGGGGTTCTTCTTTTTGCTGCGCTGGTGGCTCTGAGCGGGGCAGGGGAACTGATCTAAGCTTAAATTGATGACCGATCCCTTCAGGAAGCGAGGTGAACATGGCCAATGAACCCAAGCAACCGGACCCGGAAGAAGACGAGGACGAACCCACGGAAGAAGAGATTGAGCAGCAGAAGCGTTCAGTACCGGACTGGAAGCATCCTGACGACGGTAAGGAACTGTCAGAGCCTGACCGCAAGTTCTGACCGGCACGCGAATACAACAAAGCCCCGCCATTGAGCGGGGCTTTGTCATGATTGATAAGTTCATGGAACTTTATTGATGAGCACGGCGCCCTGGTTCCTGACATTGCCAATGGCCTTGTCGACCTTGTACCACTCAAATACCTCACTGACCTCGCCCTGGGATAACGCCATTTCCTCGGCCCGTTCCTTGGGCGTGGCCGGGTCCAGCCATTCCCGCGCCAGTTCGGGCGAGAACACCACCGGTCGCCGGTCATGCACGTCAAGCAGGCCGCCTGCGCTGTCGGCCGTCAGGATGACGAAACCATCGTGCTCCCTGTGAGGCGCTCCGCCGATGGGGTACTGGCCGATGGCCGCGCAGAAAACCGGTGCCCGGTTCCGTCGCCGGATCAACCACGGTTGTTTGTTGCCGTCACCGGCGTCGACCCATTCGAACCAGTTATCAATCGGGCAGATCGCACGATGGGGCCAGATCGCCCGGAAGTACGGGCCGTGGGCGACTTTCTCGACCCGGGCATTGACCGGCTCCACGCGATCCGTCGACCAGTGCGGTCGCCAACCCCAGCGCACGGCGTCAGCGTGCAGCCGCTCATTCTCCAGGTGCAACAGGGCGAGTTGCGTGGTGGGGGCGGCGTTGTAGTGCGCCAGGGGTTCATTGCCGACGTGATTGATCAGCGCGTCGGGGATGCTCAGCACCGCCACGAAGTCGTGGATTCCGCGGTATTGCGACAGTCGTCCGCACATGGCCTGGCACTCTGGTTGAGCATTTTTTTCAGTTTAGTTGGTGGCAACGAAACGGGCCTGGCAAGCACTGGAACCAAACCCTGTGTACCTTATCCAAACTCGGCCCGTCGTCTCGATGCGGGCCGACGACGGATGAGCGGGCGAAGGATCCTTGCCCATTGAAGTATCGACCGTGATGGTCTGGCCCAAGGCAAAAGATGAAACGACTGTTCAAGTGTTTAACGGTGTGCGCCCTGGCAGTTGGCCTGCTGGGTTGTATCGCAGCACCGATCGAAATGACTCCGCAGACCGAGCAGCGTTTGCAGGCGCAACCGCCTATACGGTTTCTGCTGACGTTCGATGACGGCCCCAGCGCATCGAGTTGGTGGAATCCGACCGTCACGGTACTGGAGAGCCTGGCGCAAAACCCGCTGCAACCGAACATTAAAGCTGTGTTCTTCGTGCAAACCCGGGCTCCGCGAGCCGGTGGCAGCGAATTGGGCCGAGACATCATGCGTCGTGAACATGCCGAAGGTCACATTCTGGGGTTCCACACGGCGACGCCCTGGCACACCAACCATCGCTCGCTGGAGCCGCAGGAGCTGGAACAGTCCCTGACCGATGGCAGCGCCGACATCGCGGCGATCACCGGTGCCCCGCCAACCCTGCTGCGCCCGCCATTCTGGAACTACGACAAACGCACCTTCGCCGCTTATCAGAAGAATGGCCTGCACGTGCTGCTCACCGACTTGAGCGCCAATGACGGCAAGATCTGGGGCTTCAACGCCAGCCCCCGGCGCCGCTCGCACATGCTGCGCTCGATGTCTGAAGTTCGCGAACGCATTGCCCGCGGCGAATTGCCGGTGGTCGATGGGGTGATTCCGGTGGTGGTGACCTTTCACGATCTCAACCGCTATACCGCCCGGCATACCCGTGAATACCTGCAGATTCTGCTCGACAGCGCCCGGGAGACCGGGGTGAAGACCGCCGCCAAGCCGTTTTACGACGACCAGTCCGCGTTGCAGCGTGCGGCCATGGCGCGAACCGTGCGCGACGATTCGCAGCCGGTCGAGCTGCCGGGGTTCTGGAACTGGATCTGGGGCGGGAACGCCCATTAGAAAACGTGCGGATAGGGCCGCTACGCAGCCCGGCGGGGCGGTGCGGCGTTCCGACAAGCCCCCTCGCCACAATATTGGCCAGCCGCTCGATTCGCTTAAGAGGTCGGTGGCAATAGCTCATCAATCATCCGCAAACAATGGTTCAACCCCGGCGATACGTCGCCCACCCGTCGGCTGAGAATGATCGGCGAGGTGGCGTTGTCTTCCAGCAGCGGGGTGAAGCCGATGTCGTCACGGTGCAGCAACTGCACCGAGGCCGGTACCAGCGTGACCCCGATGCCTGCCCCCACCAGACCGATCGCGGTTTGCAGCTCGTTGGTCCATTGCGCGACGTGGATGCTTACGCCGTAGGACTCGAACAGGGCAATCACATGGTCGGCGTAACTCGGCCGTGGATTGCCGGGGTACAGCACAAAGGGTTCCTTGGCCAGTTCCCGCAGGCTGATGGGACCGGCGAGCAATGGGTGCCCGGCGGGCAGGGCGGCTACCAGGCGGTCTTCGGTGAGGACGGTCTGGACGATGGCCGGGTCGTCGATACGGATCCGGCCGAAACCGATGTCGATGCGCCCGGCCTTCAGCGCCTGGACCTGTTGCAGGGTAGTCATTTCCGACAGCCCCAGCTCAAGCTCCAGTGGCTCGCCACTGCGTAACCGGCGGATCAGTTCCGGCAGCACGCCGTACAGCGTCGACGGCGCAAAGCCGATCCCCAGCCAGGTCTTTTCTCCCAACCCGATACGCCGCGTGTTGTCGCAGACCTTGTTCAGTTGTTCGAGCAGGGCGGTGGAGTGCTCATGGAAAAACCGCCCGGCGTCGGTCAACTTCAACGGTCGGCCGCGCTCCAGCAGCATCACCCCCAGTTCGTCCTCCAATTGCTGGATCTGCCGGCTCAAGGGCGGTTGGGCGATGTGCAGCAGCTCGGCGGCGCGGGTGAAGTTGAGGGTTTGAGCCAATACCTGGAAATAACGCAGGTGACGCAGTTCCATGGAGCCTCCAGACGCGGATCGGTTGCATACCTTTAAGGTATCAAGTCAGACCAATTCTATATTGGCATCGGGAAAAAAGCCGTACGAGAATCGATTCCAGAACTTCAAGAACCTGACGGGTATCGAAATGCTTGCAACAGCCATTGAATCGATCGAGACGATCATCGTCGATCTGCCGACCATCCGCCCGCACAAGCTGGCGATGCACACCATGCAGAACCAGACCCTGGTGATCATTCGCGTGCGTTGCGCCGACGGCATCGAAGGCATCGGCGAATCCACCACCATCGGTGGCCTGGCCTACGGCAATGAAAGCCCGGACAGCATCAAGACCAACATCGACACGCACTTCGCACCGCTGTTGATCGGCCAGGACAGCAACAACGTCAATGCTGCCATGTTGCGCCTGGAGCGCAGCATACGCGGCAACACCTTCGCCAAATCCGGTATCGAAACCGCATTGCTCGATGCCTTGGGCAAACGCCTCGGCCTGCCGGTCAGCGAGTTGCTCGGCGGCCGTGTTCGCGACGCGCTGCCCGTGGCCTGGACCCTGGCCAGTGGCGATACCGAGAAGGACATCGCCGAAGCGGAAAAAATGCTCGACCTGCGCCGCCACCGCATCTTCAAACTGAAGATCGGCGCCGGGGAGGTCAACCGCGACCTGGCTCACGTCATCGCCATCAAGAAAGCCCTGGGTGACCGTGCCAGCGTGCGGGTCGACGTCAATCAGGCCTGGGATGAAGCGGTGGCACTGCGGGCCTGCCGGATCCTCGGCACCAACGGCATCGACCTGATCGAACAGCCGATCTCGCGCAACAACCGCGCTGGCATGGCTCGCCTGAATGCGATGAGCCCGGCGCCGATCATGGCCGACGAATCCATCGAATGCGTGGAAGATGCGTTCAACCTGGCCCGCGAAGGCGCGGCTTCGGTGTTCGCCCTGAAGATCGCCAAGAACGGTGGCCCACGTGCTGTATTGCGCACCGCCTCTATCGCTGAAGCGGCCGGTATCGCCCTGTACGGCGGCACCATGCTTGAAGGTGGCCTGGGCACCATGGCCTCGGCCCATGCCTTCGTCACCCTGAACAAACTGGCGTGGGACACCGAGCTGTTCGGCCCGTTGCTGCTGACCGAAGACATTCTCAGCGAACCGCTGGTGTACCGCGATTTTGAACTGCACGTGCCGAACACCCCGGGTCTGGGCCTGAGCCTGGATGAGGAGCGCCTGGCGTTCTTCCGCCGCGACAAGACCATTCATCAAGCCTGAGGAGAGCATTATGCTGTTCCACGTAAAAATGACCGTGAACCTGCCGGTCGACATGAACCCGGAGGCAGCCGCCAAACTCAAGGCTGACGAGAAAGCCCTGGCCCAGCGCCTGCAGGAGCAGGGCAAGTGGCGCCACCTGTGGCGCATCGCCGGGCACTACGCCAACTACAGCGTGTTCGATGTCGACAGCGTTCAGGAACTGCATGACCTGCTGATGCAATTGCCACTGTTTCCGTACATGGCCATCGAGATCGACGCGCTGTGCCGGCATCCTTCTTCCATCCGTGACGATGACCGCTGAGCCCAGCCTGTTCAGCGCGCTACCCTAATAATTACAAGATGAGGAACCCAGAATGAACGTCAAGATTTCCCACACTGCCGAAGTCCAGAAATTTCTCGAAGAGGCCAGCGGCCTGCACAACGACGCTGGCGACCCACGGACCAAGGCATTGGTCTACCGCATCCTGCGTGATTCGGTAAACATCATCGAAGACCTGGCCGTTACCCCGGAAGAGTTCTGGAAAGCCGTCAACTACCTCAACGTGCTGGGCGCTCGCCAGGAAGCCGGGCTGGTGGTGGCTGGTCTCGGTCTGGAGCACTACCTCGACCTGTTGATGGACGCCGAAGACGAGCAGGCCGGCAAGTCCGGCGGCACCCCGCGCACCATCGAAGGCCCACTGTACGTGGCCGGTGCGCCGCTGTCGGTTGGCGAAGCGCGTCTGGATGACGGCGTCGATCCGGGTGTGACCCTGTTCATGCAAGGCCGCGTGTTCAACACCGCTGGCGAACCTTTGGCCGGCGCCGTGGTAGACGTCTGGCATGCCAATACCGGTGGTACCTACTCGTACTTCGACACCGCCCAGTCGGAATTCAACCTGCGTCGCCGCATCGTTACCGACGCCGAAGGCCGCTACCGTTTCCGCAGCATCGTGCCGTCGGGCTACGGTTGCCCACCGGATGGTCCGACCCAGCAACTGCTCGATCAACTGGGCCGTCATGGCCAGCGCCCGGCGCACGTGCACTTCTTCATTTCCGCGCCGGATCATCGCCACCTGACTACCCAGATCAATCTGGATGGCGAAAAGTACCTGCATGACGATTTCGCCTACGCCACCCGTGACGAGCTGATCGCCAAAATCACCTTCAGCGATGATCAGCAGCGCGCGGCGGCCCATGGTGTGAGCGGTCGCTTTGCCGAAATCGAGTTCGATTTCACCCTGCAGTCGTCGGCCCAGCCTGAAGAACAGCAGCGCCACGAGCGGGTCCGCGCACTGGAGGACTGATAACAAATCCATATGGGAGCGAGCCTGCTCGCGAAGACGGAGTCAGCTTCAACTTCAATGTTGACTGACACTCCGCTTTCGCGAGCAGGCTCGCTCCCACAAGGGGTTTTGGTTAACTGTCTGGAAAACCTCAAGCGACTGATGCAGTGTTCTAGAATGGCCCGACGCAACCTATAACAACAATGAGAGTGACCCGATGATGCAAGCTCAACTGTTGAGTCAGCGCAGCAGAGTATTCGACCAGGCCGACCCTTATGCGGTGTCGGGCTACGTCAATCAGCACGTCGGTAACCACTGCATTCTCATGCCCCGAGCCGGCAGCCCGCTGGCCAGCCTTGATCATCGCAAGTTCGCCAGCCTCGACCTGTGCCGCATCAGCTACGGCGCCAGTGTGCGCGTGACGTCCGGTGCGCTGGACAGCATTTATCACCTGCAAGTGCTGTTGCGCGGCAATTGCCTGTGGCGCGGCCACGGCCAGGAACATTACTTCGCTCCCGGCGAATTGCTGCTGATCAACCCCGACGATCCGGTGGACCTGACGTATTCCGCCGATTGCGAAAAATTCATCCTCAAAGTCCCGACCCGCTTGTTTGAATCGGTCTGCGATGAGCAGCGCTGGCGCTATCCGGGGCAGGGCGTGCGGTTTCTGGAAAACCGTTATCAGCTCGATGAACTGGAAGGTTTCGTCAACCTGCTGGCAATGATCTGCCAGGAGGCCGAATCCACCGAGCAGATCCCCAGGGTGCAGGAGCATTACACGCAGATCATCGTCAGTAAGATGCTCAGCCTGATGAAAACCAATGTCTGCCGCCTCGAACTGGGCTCGCAGACGGCCACGTTCGAAGCGATTGCCGATTACATCGCCAATAACCTCAAGCAGGACATCGACAGCGAAGCACTGGCGCGCCAGGCGCACATGAGCCTGCGCTCGTTGTACGGACTGTTCGAGCGCAATGCCGGCCTTACGCCGAAAAACTACCTGCGTCAGAAACGCCTGGAACGCATCAACGCCTGCCTGAGCGACCCGACCTGCAACGTGCGCAACGTCACCGAAGTGGCGATGGATTACGGCTTCCTGCACCTGGGGCGGTTCTCCGACAGCTACCGCAAGCAGTTCGGCGAATTGCCATCCGATACCCTCAAGCGCCGGCATTGAGGCCGACACTTCCAACATTCATGTCGCCTGACCCGACGCCTTCGTCGGAGCGCCGCCCGGAGCAAGCCCGCTCCCACAGGTTTAGTGGCTGGACACAAGTTTTGCGTTCAACCCAAATCACTGTGGGAGCGGGCTTGCCCGCGAAGAGGCCCGTACATTCAACATTGATGTCGCCCTGACACAACGCCAAACCCCTGCACAAAACGGATAAAGGTCTGCACCCCGCGGATATTCCAGCCTGCCCCCTCGTCCTAGCATGACCCCTGCCTGAACAATAACAATGGAGGCGGCGGCCATGACCCTGCGACCCGAATACGTGCATTCCCTGCTTGAAGACGATCCCGAGCAGGGCCTCTATCGCTGCAAACGCGAGATGTTCACCGACCCCCGGTTGTTCGACCTGGAGATGGAACACATCTTCGAGGGCAACTGGCTCTACCTGGCCCACGAAAGCCAGATCCCCAACATCAACGATTTCTACACCACCACCATGGGGCGCCAGTCGATCTTCATCGCGCGTAACAAGGACGGTGTACTCAACGCCTTCATCAATGCCTGTAGTCACCGCGGCGCGACCCTGTGCCGACACAAGTCCGGCAACAAGAGCTCATACACCTGCCCGTTCCACGGCTGGACCTTCAACAACTCCGGCAAGCTGCTCAAGGTCAAGGATCCGGCCAACGCTGGCTACCCGGCGAGCTTCAACTGCGAAGGCTCCCATGACCTGACCAAGGTTGCGCGTTTCGAGTCCTATCGCGGCTTCCTGTTCGGCAGCCTGAAAGCCGATGTGCTGCCACTGGTCGAGCACCTGGGCGAGTCGGCGAAGATCATCGACATGATCGTCGACCAGTCCGCCGATGGCCTGGAAGTGCTGCGCGGCTCCTCCAGCTACATCTACGAAGGCAACTGGAAACTCACCGCCGAAAACGGTGCCGACGGCTACCACGTCAGCTCCGTGCACTGGAACTACGCGGCCACCCAGAACCAGCGCAAACAGCGTGAAGCGGGTGACACCAACCCGACCATGAGCGCCGGCAGCTGGGCCAAGCAGGGCGGCGGTTTCTATTCCTTCGACAAGGGCCACATGCTGCTCTGGACCCGTTGGGCAAACCCCGAGGACCGTCCACTGTACGAGCGTCGCGATGAGCTGGCGCAAGACTTTGGCAAGGCCCGCGCCGACTGGATGATCGAGAACTCGCGCAACCTGTGCCTGTACCCGAACGTGTACCTGATGGACCAGTTCAGCTCGCAGATCCGCATCGCCCGGCCGATCTCGGTCAACCGCACGGAAATCACCATCTACTGCATCGCCCCCAAAGGCGAAAGCGATCACGCCCGTTCGAGCCGGATTCGTCAGTACGAGGATTTCTTCAACGTCAGCGGCATGGCTACGCCCGACGATCTGGAAGAGTTCCGCTCCTGCCAGACCAGTTACCAGGGCAGCGTCACCACCTGGAACGACATGTCCCGTGGCGCCGAACACTGGATTGAAGGTGCCGACGAGGCAGCCAAGGAAATCGACCTGCATCCGCTGCTCAGTGGCGTGCGCACCGAAGACGAGGGCCTGTTCGTGCTGCAACACAAGTACTGGCAGCAGACCATGCTCAAGGCCCTGGCGGCCGAGCAGTCGAAGTTGATCGCCGTGGAGGACGTGCAATGACCATTTCCTATGAAGCAGTGCGCGATTTCCTCTTTCGCGAAGCACGCTACCTCGATGACCGCCAGTGGGACGAATGGCTGGAAATGTACGCCCCCGACGCGACGTACTGGATGCCGTCCTGGGACGACAACGACGAATTGACCGAGGACCCGCAGCGGGAAATCTCGCTGATCTGGTACGGCAACCGCACGGGCCTGGAAGACCGCATCTTCCGCATCAAGACCGAGCGCTCCAGCGCCAGCGTGCCGGACACCCGCACCTCCCACAACATCAGCAACATCGAGCTGCTCGAACAGAGCGACGGACTGTGCAAGGTGCGCTTCAACTGGCACACCCTGAGTTTTCGCTACAAGACCGTCGACAGCTATTTCGGCAGCAGTTTCTACACCCTCGATATTCGCGGTGAAAATCCGCTGATCAAGGCCAAGAAAGTGATCCTGAAGAACGACTACGTTCGCCAGGTCATCGATGTCTACCACTTGTGAGACTGCCGTCATGACCCATTCCATTGCGTTCAATTTTGAAGACGGCGTCACCCGGTTCATCGACGCCAACGCCGGCGAAACCGTGGCCGATGCCGCGTACCGCCAGGGCATCAACATCCCGCTGGACTGCCGCGACGGCGCTTGCGGTACCTGCAAGTGTTTTGCCGAAGTCGGCACCTACGATCTGGGTGAGGAATACATCGAAGACGCCCTCAGCCCTGAAGAGGCCGCACAGGGTTTTGTCCTGACCTGCCAGATGCGTGCGCAGAGCGATTGCGTGGTGCGCGTACCGACGTCCTCTGAGGTCTGCCGTACCCGTCAGGCCAGCTACGACGCGACCATCAGCGCCGTGCGCCAGTTGTCCGACAGCACCATCGCGCTGTCGATCAAGGGCGATTCCCTGAGCAAGCTGGCGTTCCTGCCGGGGCAATATGTGAACCTGGGCATTCCCGGCAGCGAGCAGACCCGCGCCTACTCGTTCAGCTCGTTGCAGCGCGACGGCGAGGTCAGCTTCCTGATCCGCAACGTGCCGGGTGGCTTGATGAGCAGCTTCCTGACCGGCATGGCCAAGGCCGGCGACTGCATGAGCCTGGCAGGTCCCTTGGGCAGTTTCTATCTGCGTGACATCCGTCGGCCGCTGTTGCTGCTGGCCGGTGGTACCGGGCTGGCGCCGTTCACTGCGATGCTGGAGAAGATCGCCGAGCAGGGCAGCGATCATCCGCTGCATCTGATCTACGGCGTGACCCACGATTTCGACCTGGTGGAAATCGACCGCCTCGAAGCCTTTGCCGCGCGCATCCCCAACTTCACCTTCAGCGCCTGCGTCGCCAGCCCCGAGAGCCAACACCCGCTCAGGGGCTACGTGACCCAGCACATCGAGCCAAAGCATTTGAACGATGGCGACGTCGACGTCTACTTGTGCGGCCCGCCGCCGATGGTCGAGGCCGTCAGCCAGTTCATTCGCGAACAAGGCATCGCGCCTGCCAACTTTTACTTCGAAAAATTCGCCGCCAGTGCGGCGTGAGTCGCGTTGTTGTGGGAGACAGAGATGAACAGATTTCACGAAAAAGTCGCCCTGATCACCGGCGCTGCCCAAGGCATCGGGCGACGGGTGGCCGAGCGTATGGCCGCCGAAGGGGCGAAGCTGATCCTGGTGGATCGCTCCGAACTGGTGTTCGAAGTCCAGCAACAGTTGGCGTCAACCACCCAGGTACTGGCCCTGACCGCCGACCTTGAACAATACGAGGAATGCAGTCGGGTGATGCAAACCGCCGTCGAGCGCTTCGGTCGCCTTGATGTGCTGGTCAATAACGTCGGCGGCACGATCTGGGCCAAGCCGTTCGAGCACTATGAAGCGTCGCAGATCGAGGCCGAGGTTCGCCGTTCGCTGTTCCCGACCTTGTGGTGTTGCCATGCCGCGCTGCCGTTCATGCTGGAGCAGGGCAGTGGTGCGATCGTCAACGTATCTTC
Source organism: Pseudomonas sp. GL-B-12 (assembly GCF_019955895.1). Taxonomy (NCBI): domain Bacteria; kingdom Pseudomonadati; phylum Pseudomonadota; class Gammaproteobacteria; order Pseudomonadales; family Pseudomonadaceae; genus Pseudomonas; species Pseudomonas sp. GL-B-12. The sequence goes on along the minus strand of NZ_JAHBCX010000043.1, from coordinate 13,882 downwards.
CATCGCCACCCGCAGCCTCAACCGCGTGCCCTACGGTGCGGCAAAGGGAGGGGTCAATGCCTTGACCGCTTGTCTGGCGTTTGAAACCGCCGGTCGCGGCGTGCGGGTCAACGCCACGGCGCCTGGCGGCACCGAAGCACCGCCGCGACGCATACCCCGCAACGGTGCCGAGCAGAGTGAGCAGGAAAAACTCTGGTACCAGCAGATCGTCGACCAGACCCTCGACAGCAGTCTGATGAAACGCTACGGCACCCTGGATGAGCAGGCGGGGGCTATTCTGTTTCTGGCCAGCGACGATGCGTCCTATATCACCGGCATGGTCATGCCCGTGGGCGGTGGCGATCAGGGCTGAGGCGAGCGACAGACAATCCCATCCGCAAACGGAGTCATGGTGATGAGTGACAAACCCACGATCGTGCTGGTCCATGGTTTTTGGGGCGGCGCTGCCCACTGGAACAAGGTCATCGTCAAATTGCTCAGCCGGGGCGACACGCACATTCGTGCTGTCGAGTTACCGCTGACGTCCTTGGCCGAGGATGCCGAACGCACGCGCAAGATGGTCGCCCAGGTGCCCGGTCCGGTGCTGCTGGTGGGGCATTCCTATGGTGGCGCGGTGATTACCGAAGCTGGCGACCAGCCGAATGTGGTGGGCCTGGTGTACATCGCCGCTTTCGCGCCGGACATTGGTGAAAGTCCCGGAGGCATCACGCAACGGCACCTGCCTGCGGCAGCGGCTAACCTGACGCCGGATAGCGACGGTTACCTGTGGGTCAAGCCTGAGCTCTACCACGAGAGCTTCTGTCAGGACCTACCGGCGACTGAAGGGATCGTCATGGGCCTCACCCAGAAAGCGCCGCTGGCGAGTACCTTCGGCGACACCATTGGCACGGTGGCCTGGAAGAACAAGCCATCGTGGTATCAGATCTCGACCGCAGACCGGATGATCGCGCCACAGAACCAGCAATGGATGGCCGCGCGACTCAACGCCCGGGAAATTCTGACCTTGAATGCCAGCCATGCGTCCTTGGCGTCGATGCCCGCCGAAGTGGCGGCATTGATCGACAGGGCAGCGACGGCGTTGACCCAAGGCTAGGGTCCACATGCAACCGGAGTGGGGAGTTTCCATGGCGACGTCTGGTCGGTATTTTGGACAAGGGTGGGTGTAAGGTAAGCAAGTCAACCTGAGATCACTGCCCAAGAGGAGGTGACTATGAGCGTTCCGATGCTGAACAAAATGCACATGAACGGTTACGACGTACTCAGCGTCAACAACGGCCCCTGGCGGGTGTGCACCCAGGGCGACCGGCTGGGCTCGTTTGCCAGTCGGGAAGAAGCACTGGCGTTTGCCGCGTCGCTGCCCGGCTACAGGGCGCGTGCTGGCAGGCCTGCGGGCAGCCTTCAAACAAAATGAAATCAGGCCCGAAGCCCCGGTTCTCCGGGGCTTTTTCATGATGCAACGACGCTAGTAGCCGCCGCCTCCGCTGGGGCGGGAGGGTTCCCGGGCCTTTTGTTGCGTGTGGCTCCATTCCGCGCAGGTCATGAAGCTTTTGTGGTCGACCATGCCCCGGCCGTCAAAGCTGACATTGAACGTTTGTTGATGGCCGGACTGAGTCAGTTTGTAGTCAAAGCACGTACCGGGTTCGACGCTACGATCGCTGATCGCCAGCGGCTGGCCGCCGATTTGCCGGACTTGCTCCTGGGTCATGCCGGTGTCGACTTTCGCGACCAGCGGCTGATCCTGGTAGATCGAGTTGGTGCTGCAGCCTGCCAACGCGGTCAGTACGACGACCAGCGTGAATAGAGGCCTGTTCATGGCAGCGCTCCCGCTATTGAGTCTTGTTGCGGCTAATGACCTTGGCTTTCACTTCCTCGGCGTAGCCGGACAGTTTTGCTTCATCTCCCTGAAACAAAGAACACAGTTTCTGAACGGCTTGCGCGTCGATGTCGTTGCCGAGCAGGCGCAATTGCTGCTCGATGCGCAACAGCTCCACGGCCGACCAGCGCAAATCTGACGCAAGCCCTTGCAGATCACGCCGAAGTTCCTGTTCCGATTCGTTAAGCCACATGATGACCTCCTGAACTCCTCACTCCGGAATTTTAGACCTGTTTTGCGTGCCGGATGTTGTGTTTGTCTGATTCAGCGGGGTTTCCTTTGGTCGGGAAAAAACTGATATCGGCTCATCAACTCATCGGGCCGCAATGGGAGCGAGTCATGCAATGGCCGCATGGAGCCTGCGAAAGATGGATGCCTTATCTGAACGCAAGGAACTAACCGGGCAAAGTGATATCAATGAAAGTCGCCGAATCGTTGGGGATGGATGTAGGGACGACGGCGAGCTACATTCTCTTTTTTCTAATTTAAGGAAGCAGCATGCGGATGTTGATGGGGGGAGTCGTGCTGGCATTGCTGGCCGGGTGTTCGTTGCCCGCTTCACTGGTACCGGGCGAGCCGAATGTCAGCAAGCACAGCGCGAAGGTGCCAAAAGAGTATGCGGCGTGTGTTTTGCCTGCCTGGCAAAAGGAAGTAGCGAATACGACCCAGGTTTCGATATCCAACGGATTTCGCATCACTGCGCCGAGTGTGATCACGGCCGACGAAGTACTGGATATCGTGAAGTACAAGGACGGCAGCCAGATTTCACTGTATCAGGGGCCACCTTGGGCCAAATCTGGCGACCTGCGCAAAATCGTGCACGACTGTTTGTAAGTTGTAAGCGCGGGACAGTGAAAATCGGTCGCCGACCGTTTTTCGACTCAATTGAGAAAAAACCGGATGCCTGGCGTGCATCCGGTTTTTTTTTGTGTGGATCAGTCTACAAGGTTGGTAGTCGGGATGATTTGCTCGCTCGCCTGGGCAGCACTTTTACGTTCCCGACGCTCGTTCATCCAGCTTTCCACTTTGACGCCGAACTCCGGCGGGGCCTTGCGCCCGAATTTCCTGGCGATGTCGAGGATGGTTTGTTGGGCGAGGGCTTCTTCCATGCGTTTCTGCGCAACCATCATCGCACCATTGATCGCGCACAGTCCGTCCAATGCCCATTCCGGCGGGGTGCCGTCAAACACTGCGCAACGGCCACGGATCTCCCGGCAATCGAAAATCGACTTGCGGCCGTCGATGGCATTGACGATATCCAGCAAGGTGATTTCGTCAGCGGGCCGGGCCAGCTTGAAGCCGCCGCGCACGCCTTCGGTGGCGACCACCAGATTGGCCTTGGCCAGCTTGGTGAAGATTTTCGCCAGATAGTCCTGGGGGACGCCTTGCAGATCGGCAAGGTCGCGCACGCTCGCTTCGCGCGAGTCGCCGCCATTGCCCACCAGGAAAAGCAGGCAGTGGATGCCGTACTCGACACCCGCGCTGTAAAGAGACATGCAGATCTCCGACTGAATTAGTCGCAAATTCTAGCAGCCGAAAGCAAGTCAGGCAACGAATCCCTCCTCGTTCAATCTTTTTTCATGACAGCGAACGCATCTTCTGATGCGCTGAATACAGGGTGTTCAGGTGATGGATCAGGGTTTTCGATGGTCACCATCGGTAAAAACCTGTTGCAGGATTTAACTTGGATTAATAGAGTCGTAGTTATTCGATAGGAGTGGCAGGCACTTATCCGGGTACAACCCGGCGGCGGTCCGTAACGCACTCAACGATTTTCAACACTTGGTTATCCCCCAGGAGTCAAAAATGAAGCAGCACATTCTGGTAATCGGCGCAGGTTTCGGTGGCATGTGGACCGCTTTGAGTGCCACGCGCCTGTTCGACATTCACGGCCACAACGACGTTGAAGTGACCGTGCTGGCTCCTCAGGCCGAACTGCGTGTGCGTCCGCGCTTCTATGAGCCGAACGCCTACCAACTGGCCGCGCCGATTGGCGACTTGTTCGATGCCGTAGGGGTCAAGTTCATCCAGGGCGCGGTGCAGACCATCGACGTCGAGCAAAAACAGGTCGGCTATGTCGATGCCACAGGTGCCCGGCAAGTCTGCAGCTACGACAAACTCGTTCTGGCCACCGGCAGTCGCCTGGCTTCGCCGAACACTCCGGGCGTGGCCGAACATGCGTTCGACGTCGATCAGATCGAACAGGCCGTGCATCTGGAAAACCACCTCAAGGCGCTGGCCAATCAGCCCGAAAGCAAGGCGCGCAACACCGTGGTGGTAGCCGGTGGCGGTTTCACCGGGATCGAAACGGCGACTGAAATGCCGAGCCGCCTGCGGGCCATCCTCGGCGACCGTGCCGACATCGATGTGATCATCGTTGACCGCGGCGATAGAATTGGCGGTTCGATGGGTGAGGAAATCGCCGAATCGATCGTCGAGGCCAGCCTGGCAACCGGCGTGAAATGGCACTTGAAAGCCTCGGTTGTGTCGGTCGATGCCAACGGCGTGACCCTGTCCGACGGTGCTCGAATCGACGCAAACACCGTGGTCTGGACCACCGGCGTTCGCGCGAGCTCCCTGACCGAGCAGATTCCGGCCGAGCGCGATCACCTGGGGCGTCTGCATGTCGACGCACACCTGAAAGTCATTGGCCAGGACGACATCTTCGCCACCGGCGATGTCGCCTACGCGGCCAGTGACGAGATCGGCAACCACGCCTTGATGACCTGCCAGCACGCCATTGTCCTGGGGCGTCACGCCGGCAATAACGTGGCGGCACAGATCCTCGGTGTGGACCCGACGCCGTACAGCCAGCCGAAATACGTGACCTGCCTGGACCTCGGGGCCTGGGGCGCGGTGTACACCGAGGGTTGGGATCGTCAGGTCAAGTTGGTCAAGGAGGAAGCCAAGTCGCTGAAAACCCAGATCAACACCCAATGGATCTACCCGCCAGCAGCGAACCGCGACACCGCGTGGGCCGCAGCGGATCCGTTGATCCCGATTGCCTGATACGGTCGCTGACGCGTCTGATTAAACCTCCCGCCCAGGTCTTCTTGGGCGGGTTTTTTTTGCGTGGCATTTGCCTGTGTGAAATTTACCGTGTATTTTTTCATGAAATTAAAAATACAAAATTTCATGAGGCCGTATGTTTCAGCAATCCACCCGGCATGTCGCCAGTTACTACGCCCATACCTGCGCCGATCGTCTGGTCGATCGAGCCGCACTGGAAGGTGAGCAAGACACTGAAGTGCTGATCATCGGGGCCGGTTTCAGTGGATTGCACACGGCTTTGCGCCTGGCGCTGGCCGGCAAGCGCGTGACCTTGCTCGAAGCCAGCCGGGTGGCCTGGGCCGCGTCCGGGCGTAATGGCGGCCAGGCGATTCTCGGCTGGTCGTGCGACATGCCACCGCTGGAAGCGGCGCTGGGTTACGAACGGGCGCGGCGCTTGTGGGACGGCATGCGCTGGGCCGCACGCGAGCTGCGTGACTTTCCCGGCCGCCATGAGTTCGATTGCGACTACCGCGCCGGTCATCTCTGGACCTCGGTGATGCCCCGTCGGGTAGGCCTGCTGACCGAATGGCAACACGAGGCCAGCCACAAGTGGGGCCACGACAAACTGCAATTTATCGAACGCAGCGATTTGCCGCAGTGGGTTGCCAGCGAGCGTTATCAGGCCGGCCTGTTCGATCCCGAGGGCGGGCATCTGAATCCGCTGAAACTGGCCCTGGGCCTTGCCGAAGCGATCGAGCGGGCCGGTGGGCGCATCCACGAGCAAAGCAAGGCGCTGAACTATGGCGAGGAGGGCGACGGGTTTGTGGTGACCACCGAGCGCGGTCGTATTCGCGCCGATGTGCTGGTGCTGGCGTGCAACGCTTACCTCGACCGACTCGACCCACAACTGGCCAGTTGCGTGTTGCCGGTCGGGACCTATCAGGTCGCGACTGCGCCGCTCACCGAGGAGCAAGCCACCGCGCTGCTGCCGAGCAACGTGTGCGTGACCGACAACCAGTTCGTACTCGATTATTTCCGGCGCACCCCGGATAACCGCCTGTTGTTCGGCGGCGGTTGCACTTACTTGGGCGGCATGCCGAAGGACATCGCCGCCGCGACCCGGCCGTTCCTGGAGCGCGTGTTCCCGCAACTCACCGGCGTCGGGCTGGAGTTTGCCTGGGGCGGCCACATCGACCTGACCCTCAAACGCACGCCGGATATCGGCCGCCGTGGCGATCTGTACTGGATGCAGGGGTATTCCGGGCATGGCGTGCTGCCGACACTGGCCGCGGCGCGGGCGGTGTCCGACGCGGTACTCGGTCAGCCCGACGAGCTGTCCCTGTACCAAGGCCTGAACAACGGCAGTTTTCCCGGCGGCAAATACCTGGCCGCGCCGCTGGAAGCCATCGGCAAGGCCTGGTATCGACTGCGCGACAGCATTTGAAGCGACACTTTCTGGAAGCCTCTTGATGGACATGCAAGAAGAAATCTCGGCGCTGGCGATCCTGATCCAGGACCTGCGCAAACACAAAAAGTACACCCTGAAGGAACTGGCGGACAAAATCGGTCGCTCCGTGGGTTTTCTGTCCCAGGTCGAGCGCGGCCTGTCGCGCCCGACCGTGGCGGACTTGACCGCCATCAGCGAAACCCTGGGGGTGCCGACCACCTATTTCTACAGCCTGCCCAAACCCATGGCCTTGTCCTGGGTCACCCGCCCCGACGAGCGCCGCACGCTGTACTACGCCGACGGCATCACCGACATCCTCGTCTCGCCAAAGATGCGCGCGTCCTTTTCGATGCTCGAAAGCCAGCTCGAGCCTGGTGCCAGCAGCGGTGACCGGCACATGAAGGACAGCTCCGAGCAGGGCGGTTACGTCCTGGAAGGGCAGTTGACCCTGTGGCTCGACGACAATGACCCGGTGACCCTGCATCCCGGCGACAGCTTTCAACTGGCCAGCCATGCGCACTGCCGCTACGGCAACCTGTCCGACCAACTGACCCGTGTGCTTTGGGTTTACACCTGATAACGACAAGGAACAAAACGATGGATGCTGTGTGCTCTGAACTGCTGGCCGAGGTTCGCAATTTCCGCCACACCAACCCCGAAGTGCGTTACGTCGACCTGATCTCCCTGGACATTCCGGGGCATTTCTACGGCAAGCGCTACCCGATCGAGATGCTGGAAAAAGTCGCTGCCGGCAGTGCACTGAAGCTGCCGCAGAACTGCGTGCTGCTCGGCACCCAGGGCGGGCTGTTCAAGATCGGTGATTACTGCTTCAACGATGGTGACCCGGATGCGCTGCGCCGTTTGGTGCCTGGCACCTTGAAGCTGGTGAGCTGGGAAAAGCAGCCCTTGGGCCAGATGCTGATCACCTCCGACGGCACCGAAAAACCTATTGAATTCGAACCCCGCGAAGTGCTGGCGCAGGTGCTGGACCGGCTCAAGCGCAAGGGCATTTTCCCGGTGGTGGCCTTCGAGCTGGAGTTTTACCTGTTCGACAGTCGCTTGAAGGACGGCTTGCCGCAGTTCCCCCGTGATGAGCTGACCGGCGATGCCGATGATCAGCCGAACATGCACATCGAACGCTTGTCGCGCTTCGCCCCGGTGCTCGATGAAATGGTCGAGACAGCGCGAGCCCAAGGCGTCGATGCCACGGTGATCACCGCCGAGCTCGGCCCGGGCCAGTTCGAAATCAACTTCGGCCATTGCGATGACGGCCTGCGCGCCGCCGACTGGGCGGCCCTGTTCTGCCGCAGTACCCGGGGCGTGGCGCTCAAGCACAACTACCGCGCCAGCTTCATGGCCAAACCTTACTTGCAACACCCCGGCAGCGGCATGCACGTGCATGTCAGCCTGTATGACCAGGCTGGCAACAACCTGCTGGCGGCGAACGGCCAGCGGGCGCTGCGCCATGCGGTGGCCGGTTGCCTGGATGTATTGCCGCACTGCATGCCGATTTTTGCTCCGAACCACAACGCCATGCGCCGCTTGAGCGCCACGGTGAACGTCGCGTCCCGCGCCAGTTGGGGCTTCGAGGATCGCGATGCCTGCTTGCGCATTCCGGAGTCGGACATCAAGAACCTGCGCATTGAACATCGCCTGGCGGGCGCCGATGCCAACCCCTATCTGGCGTTGGCGGCGATTCTGGTGGGGTTGGAGCAAGGCCTGGAAGGGGAGCGCGAGCCGATTGCACCGCTCAACGAAGACCGCAGTAGTGGCATCGATTTTCCGCTGGAAATGCTCGAAGCGGTGCAGTCCATGCAAAATCATGCATCGCTGCGCGAAGGCTTGGGGGCGGAGTTCGTGGACGTCTACTGCGAAAACAAGCGTCAGGATCATCTGGCATTTCTGCATGACATCAGCGCACGGGAGTATCGCTGGTTTCTGTAGTCGCCCCTAGAAAATATGTGGATATTGAAGGGGTTAGAAAGATTAGTAACTGGATAGTGAATAAAAATATCTTGTTACAGGCCGAAATATTCCGTAATATCCGCGCCGCGTTCACCACCACGGTTTATGCATTTTTAAATCCCAGGCGTCCATCAGCTGCCTGGGATTTTTTTTGCCTGAAAATTGAGACCGCCATGGCCCCCTTCATGGGTGTCGGCCGAGCGACCGGACAGGCGGGTTTTCTCTCGATTCCTATTTCATGATCCTCTGTTTCTCCGCCAACCAGTTCAAGTGCGGAGTCGAACCGCTATGGCCAAGCAAGTCATCCAGCGCGTTCCACTTCTGTGGCTGGTGATACCACTCACTTTCCTTGTGGATGATCAGTTGCGAAATTGACTGCGCATGGGCCGGCAGGCGGATGGCTGCCTGCAGTTCCTCGGCGGTCATTTTGCCGTCGCGGTTGCGGTCGATGGTGTCGAACAGTCGGCTCTTGACCGGTCCTTTGTCTTCAGCGTCGGCCATGGGGCGGTAGCGTTCGAGTTGCGTTTCGTTGAATTGGCGGATGTTGCTGTAGCACGAGGCCGGGACCAGGGGGTTGAGCCGAGGCAAGGTACCGACTTCTTCGCGTACCCAGCCGTCGAGGCAATACCCGTTACCAATTCTTTGATTAGAACTCTTCAGTACCGAGTTTTTTCAATTATTTCTTCCGCTAAGTCAGTTTAGTCTCCTTGCGCTAGAGCATTGGAGATCGCTAATGTTTCCCTCTGCAATTGGGATCACGCATTCCCTTACTTCCTCACCCGTAGGTTCCAAAGGCGTAATGCTTAAAGTTAAGTGGATGCCATCTTTTTCAAAAGTTATATCTTGAAAACCTGCATAAGCAAATCCTGTTGAGAACGGCTTACCTTCAAAGCTACATAAATGCATGCTTGATAGCACGCTAAGCTTAGCGCCTGCATTCACTACCTCGACTTCAAGGCAATCATCTTCGAATGTCTTTATATATCGAACCAGCGTGCCTTTAATTCTTCCGGAGTTTACTTCGGATGCTGCGGAGTAATTCACCTCAGCTCTTGCAGTTTGAAATGATGCAAGAGCAAGGAGAAAAATATACACTAATTGTTTAATTTTCAATTCTCCAAATATTCAGAGCGCTTGTAGAATCTATCGTTCGGGACAGTAGTCCAGTTTTCTCGCGTACGTACAGCTTTTGAAAAGTTTACAATGTCATTTTCAGCAATGAATGACTGTAAGGCTCTTCTTGAATCACTAGTGTAGTCCCCTCTATATATGAGGTCGATCGTTATGTCTTTGATTTTTTCATCGGTTGCCTCCCAATTTACTTCTCCATACAGTCTGATGACATCAGGCTTTTGAGAGATGCGTAAAACTTCATTTTTCATAAAATCATATATAGGTAAAAACAAAACGTACTGCTGTCTTCTAGATATAATCGTGGTTTTTATCTCGTTGCTAGCACCATCTAGGTAGTTTTTAGCAACTTGACCTTTTAACCCTTTAGCACCGACGAGCCAACTTAGGAAAGGTTCAGTTATTCCTACATGTACTAGGTCCGCTTGGGGGTTGGGGCGTTGTCCAAGGTCATAACCTCGTCCAATTGTGATCCCCGAAGCGCCACCTGGCCAATGCACTTTTCGACTAAAGTAACGATGTCCCGTATGCGAGGGGTCTGCAATATCATTACCTTCCACATCAAAGGTCAGTTGACCATAAGGCACTTTTAACCAACTTAAGTCATTATCATCAACAATTGCGAAAAAGCTCCCCGCCAACCCCACCGGTTGAAAGTGAAACACCTTCCCCCATGACGGTAACCCGACTTTCTCCGCCACCTCACTCCACCAACTTATCTGCTTGATCCGCTGCTTCTCCGCCAACCAGTTCAAATGCGGCGTCGAGCCGCTATGGCCGAGCAACTCGTCCAGCGCGTCCCACTTCTGTGGCTGGTGATACCACTCGCTTTCCTTGTAGATGATCAGTTGCGATATCGATTGCGCATGGGCCGGCAGGGTGATGGCTGCCTGCAGCTCCTCGGCGGTCATTTTGCCGTCGCGGTTGCGGTCGATGATGTCGAACAGGCGGCTCAACGCTGCCGGCTCACCCCGCAACGAAGCGGCCAGCACGTCTTGGAGCGACGCAATATTCATGTGTTGATTGACGCGTTCCTATTTGTGGTAATTGACTTCTCCGCTCAACTTGACTTTCGCGCCAGTCGACAGTTTTGCGAGAATGTCGCTGTGAATACTTCGCAAAGCACTAGTTGTCATTCAGATTTTGTCTTAAGAACTCACGCTGAATGTTGTCCAAATTGAAGATGTTGTTCTCAATTATAGTGCGATAGTCTTCTTTGTTATTAGCGTCAGGCGGGTCGCAAATTAGAAGATTGTCAAATGAGGACGCCGGAGAATCTGCAAATTTCAACATGCCTTCCACATATTTTTTTGCTCTAGGAATCTCAGTGGTTAAATGAAATTCAGGGTAGAGTTGGTTTTTCCACCTGCCATCCCGCGTAAACGTGCCACCGCAAAATTCACCAGTTTCTCTTGCTATAATGCAACCACTGCGTAAATCCACCAGCTCGCAGTAGGCGACCTCGTGGTGTATTACTGAGCCGCTTGAGGTTTCTACTTCGCCGGATTCGATTTGGTTCAGCAACACAAAATTACCGTCTGGTGACAATTCGGGGAGATCTATTTTTTCAAATGTCCCACCATTGTCTATTTCTCCACGAAGGACTCGTATAGTTTTACCGTTGTTAAGTATCGTCAGGGTACGATATCGTTTGCCAATCGGGTCGCTATACTGAAGATGCTCAATGCACGATGTTTTTTTTACTCCGACAAATTCAGTTGAGGCGTATCCAAAATTTCCGGGGTTAAGCGGAATTGCTAATAACATTGCGAGGTGGTGTTTCATAATTTATTCTTCAGGCTTCTATAACGAAGATCTGCATCAGTCATGCGACGTGATGGGCCATAAATTTCCAATAAAGCAGATTCGTACCTTGCATGATTTACTCCCCAGTGTGCCGGATTGTCAGCCAAGGTCCGGTGCATGTTATGAAAGATTTTAAGAGCATTACCAAAGTCATTTGCAACATTGCCGGGACGATTAGCGTGATAACTTTCTCAAGCATCAAAGTATATCTGCCAGTAGAATCCACCCACTATCATCAAGATGATCCAAAGACTCATGCTGAATTTTTATCCATCCATTTTTGAAGTCGATCACTCTTACGCTGTCTCCTTGGATCAAGTGCATCCCCGAAAAACTTATTGAATTGGGGTTGTGTAATATCTGAGCTTTTCTGGTGGTTATTATTGCATTGAATGGCTGTTCAAGATTTAAAGCGTTTTGGCCGAAAACTTGCCTCTTGGTAAGGGTTTCAAAGTGTAGTTCCGCCAGTTGCTTTGAAGTCACTACTAGTTTCATTTGTTTAGGAGGGGTGTCTGGTGAGGCGGCATTCAGCTTAATTAATGAGTAGGATTTAGTGATGTGTTTGGCATCAATATCAAATCCAATCAGGTAAATGTTGTTCGGGTATTCAAAATATATTTGAAAGCCATCGCTAGATGACTCAAGTCGCATACTTCCCTCAGTTATATCGGACTCGTCTAGTAACGTAGTGTTTCTTGATATTGGAGTGCCCCCTCCATCATTCCTATATACAAATATGGCAATTTCTTCATTGTTTTTAGTAATACATATCAGGTTTTTTTTTGTTTCTAGTTTGTGGGGGGTGATCAGGCTGGAAGTGCTTTTGCATTCTTCAGCTGAAACGCCAAATATAATTAGCGTTATTGCAACTGCTAATGCTTTACCAATTTTGTTTGAGGTTTTCATAAGTGCTCCTTATTTTTGTGTCGTATCCAATTTGACTCTTTCCGTTATATTTTTGCGCAATTAGGGTCCAGTCCTTATCTTTCATTGGCCCTATAAGATTTTTTTCCTTGGTCAAGAAGATCTTGAAGTATTGCAAATGCTGCAATGCGCAGTAATTTTGAGCTTTCTCCAAATCATCTGCGCTCTCATAGAGATGCCGATAATATTCGCCCATAACTTGAAACTTACCCCAAGAGCATGACTTGATGGCGGCTGCTCGATTAATTTCGCGCGCCCGTTTCAATCTTGAATACTGATCATCAAGTGAGCCGTATGAATACGATGCTTCATAAGTATGTACTATCTTCGGCTCTGCATTAGAAAGTGCATCAACTTCAGATGATGGCATCCCGTCAGCGAGTAAAAAACGACGCATGTAGTGACGCTCATAAAGAATGAGGGCATGTTTTTCTCCTGGTCTGTATTCTTTAAACGGAACTTTATCTCCCGTTTCGGCCAATGCGATGGCTCTTAGTACTTCTTTTTCAACACCAAGTTCATTAGCAAGCAACTCAAAATGTTTTTTTGTTACATCAGTCAATCCTGTTTGGCAGGGCGCATCTATTAGTCCTTGCTGATAGCAGTAACATTTTTTTTGATTATCGTTTAGGTGCGCTGTAATCCCCACCGGATGAAAGTGATACACCTTCCCCCATGACGGCAACCCCACTTTCTCCGCCACCTCACTCCACCAACTTATCTGCTTGATCCGCTGTTTCTCCGCCAACCAGTTCAAATGCGGCGTCGAGCCGCTATGGCCGAGCAACTCGTCCAGCGCGTCCCACTTCTGTGGCTGGTGATACCACTCGCTTTCCTTGTAGATGATCAGTTGCGATATCGATTGCGCATGGGCCGGCAGGGTGATGGCTGCCTGCAGCTCCTCGGCGGTCATTTTGCCGTCGCGGTTGCGGTCGATGATGTCGAACAGTCGGCTCTTGACCGGTCCCTTGTCTTCAGCGTCGGCCATGGGGCGGTAGCGTTCGAGTTGCGTTTCGTTGAATTGGCGGATGTTGCTGAAGAACGAGGCGAGGGCATGTCGGGGCGTGCCGTAGTCGTAGATGATGTCGTAGCCTTCCCACGACCAGGGATTGAGCCAGGGCGTGACGCCTACTTCTTCGCGCACCCAGCCGTCGAGCAGGTTGTTGTCCGCGTCGTGCAGCAGGCCGTCCAGGCGATACCAGGTGCGGGCGTTGTGGCTCGGGCTGGCCGGCACCTGGATTTTTCGGTCGGCTGACAGAGCATCCAGCACACTTTTGGGGACCAGCAGGTCGGCGGCGCTGAGTGGGCTGGAGGCACTCGCCATCTGCAGGCGAGCGGCCGTGGCATATTCTTCATGAGGCACGACCGCGGTGCCTCTGGCCAGCTTCAGCCAGGTCTTGTCTTTATCTGGCAGGCGCTGGGCCCAGGTACGGCTGTCCTCGATGAATACATCGACCTCATCGCCACTGAACACTTCCAGGTGCAGTTTCTCTTCCGGGTGCTCGGCACGGCATTCGTGATATCGACCGATATGGCCTATCAGATTCCCGGCCTTGATCGGTAGCGGGTGGTCGAGCACCACCACCTGATCTGTCAGCGCTGCTGGCTCTCCCTGCAGCGACGCGGCCAGCACGTATTGGCTGATGCTTTCCAGCTTGCGAAACTCGCCTTCACCACTGATGGTGATTTCCGTTCCTTGCCTCAAATGGAGCAAATCACGACCGTTGAGATCGAAGCGGGACCGA
>NZ_JAHBCX010000042.1:0-52110 GCF_019955895.1 Pseudomonas sp. GL-B-12 | reverse complement strand
AGCAGGCACTTCACGACATGGCATTACTGACTGAACACGAACAACGCAAAGTGGCCGAGGCCATTGCCCGGGTCGAGCGCGAGACCGACGCAGAACTGGTGACCGTACTCGCTGCCCGCGCCGACGACTATGCGTACATCCCGTTGCTGTGGGCCAGTCTGCTGGCGCTGCTGGTACCGGGCATCGTGCATTACTTCACCGGTTGGCTGACCCTGCACAGCCTGCTGCTGGTGCAATGGGCCATCTTCATCGTGCTGTGCCTGGTGTTCCGCCTGCCGAAAGTCACCACCCATCTGATACCGCGCTCGGTGCGCCACTGGCGTGCCTCGAACCTGGCGCGCCGGCAGTTCCTGGAGCAGAACCTGCACCACACCGAGGGCAGCACCGGCGTGCTGATTTTCGTTTCCGAAGCCGAGCGTTATGTGGAGATCCTGGTGGATGAAGGGATTTCCAGCCGGCTGGACAACAAGAACTGGGACGCGATCGTCGCCACGTTTACCCAGCAGGTGAAGCAGGGGCAGACGCTGCAAGGGTTTGTCAGCTGCGTCGAAGCCTGTGGCGAGTTGCTCAAGGTGCATGTGCCAGTGACCCATGTGCGCAATGAGTTGCCGAACCGGTTGGTGGTACTCGGCTAAGTCATGTCATGACGTTGTGTAGCGCCCGTCGCTACAACTCCCGTTAATTGTCCGGGTTCGGCCTTGCCATCAGTATTTCTCTCTAACAGTGGACGCCCAGCGACGGGTGTTCCCGCGAAGAGGGATTCTTATGACAACCCAACAATCGAATGACTCTTTGGCACGAGTAGCTCCTGGCGGAGAGGGACGTACGCCAACGGCGAAGCTGACGGCAAAAGAAACACAAGTCCTGATGTGGTGTTTCAAGGGCAAGACTTCCTGGGAGATCGCCAGGATCGAGAATTGCACGGAATCTACCGTCAATTTTCACTTCGCCAATATTCGCCGAAAATTCGCAGTCAGTTCGCGCAGTTCCGCCTTGCTAAAGGCCATCGAGTCGGGAGCGATCATCGTGGACTCGGTCGTTGCGCGAGGTGCACATGAGCCTGACTGATTCGACCTACAACGGTATCAGTGGGCTCATGTTGGGAATGGGGATTGCAACGCTGCCAGTCGTTGATGGCGAGGCACTGTTCGGTGCAATGCTCGGAGCGTGGCTGGTCACGACCACTCGCACTGACTTCAAGGCCTGGCAGCGCATTGGTTCCTGGTTGCTGTCTGCAGGTGTCGGTTACCTCTTTACGCCTGTCGCACATCCGCTGGCGCCTTTTCTGACAGGAGGCGTGACAGCCTTTCTTTGCGCACTGGTCGTTATTCCTATCAGCATCAAGCTTATGCAATGGATCGATAGCGCCGGTATCGGCGAAATCATTCGACACCTGAGAGGGCGAAAATGATGGTCTGTGGAAGGCTTGCCTTGGTGTGGGTGACGGACGTGGTTTACTTGATACGTGTGTTCCGGCTGGCGTGTTATCAGCGCATTTCTATCTGTTGCCCGTGGCACGTCTTGAAGCAATGAAACTTCTGATGACATATGTCTTCAAGTTTCAGTCGAGGATTTAAGTGTTGCGAGAATAGAGGCCATTTCGGAAAGTCTGAGTTCCATGTCACGCAGTCGTTGCTTTTCCTCGAGTGCGTTTTGTATGGCGCAGCGATCATCTTCGTCGAGCAACCGCCAGAGCGCGAGAATGGTGTTTTCCCGTGTTGTGCTTTCCTGATCAGCCTCCGAAGAGTCAGTAACTTTTTGTCTCAGGATCGGCCCTTCACCCAGCAGCAACCAGTCAAGGGAGACTCCCCGCGCTTGTGCGATATCTACGCATAATGAGTATGGCGTGCTGTCGCGGCCTCTCCAGCTACTAAGTGTCTGCGGGCTGATCTGTAGCGCGGAAGATAAAGAAGCATCGGTTTTTGTGCCAGTAATCTGCTTTAGTCGAGCCAAAACAGCTTGTGATTTTTTGCTACGCAATTTGAGCCTCTTCCTTTTGACATATGCTTTTTGAGTGCCTAATTTATGCGTAATGAGTACTTTTTTTCATAATAAGTAATCAATCATCAAAGATGAGTCAGAAGAATACGATGTCGAAACTTCCTAATGGTATCAAGGTGATTTCCTACGAGCATGGCTCGAACCCATTACGCGTCTGCCCGATGCACTTCCTTATGTCTGGCAGACACTATTCGCAAGTCCGGAGCGCCACGATGAACGTCTCAAGCAGTATTGCGTTTGATCAGGTTGATTGCCACCAAATGACCGTCGGGAATCAAGCATGAGCACTTATAAAATGGTGTGCCCGCACTGCTTGAGCAGGATGCGCATCCGCACCAGCGAAGGCCGACATATTTTCCTGCGGGTGGCGTATCTGCAATGCACGTCGGAAGCTTGCGGTTGGTCTGTACGTGCCGAATTTGAAATGACCCATGAACTTTCGCCCAGTGGCATGCCCAATCCGGCCGTACGCCTGCCTTGCGCCGGGCCCGATTTGCGCCGTGCCGCCCGGCCCGTGGCAGTCAGTCCTGCCACGACAGAAGTGCCTCAGGAGACGTGAGCATGAAGGTCAGCGATGAAAATGCAGAGCTGAATGAGGAGCTATTGGCGATAGCCCAGGCGTTTTTGGGGCGTCATGAAAGTGAAGGGGGGATCGATGATCAAGTCCTGTTTTGTCGCGCGGTGAAGAATCTGCAGGGTATGGATGTACCGATGCACTTGGCGGAAAGGCTGGTTAGCCGTGCCTATGGCGTACTCAAGTCGTGCAACGACCGTCGGCGCCTGGACATCGATGCCAGTTCCGAAACGGTCGCCGTGGTGACCGACCCTGCCAGCGGACTGACCTGGGCAGTGCCAGTGGGGTTGATCGTCAAACACATTATTAACTCACCGAATAACCGCAGGCTTCGCCTGGTGGAACCCTGAGGTTTCAATGGTTGTATTGAGGTCCTGGGCTGCGTGACTGGGACCTGTCGCAAAATAACCCCGTGCCCAAAGCCCTCGTCCCCCTTAAAATACCGACATTCTCCGATTTGCATCGCCTGAGGCCGTTTTTCCATGTCCGTCACCGCCACTCCCGCCAGCCTCGCGCCGGATCATCACGCTCAGTTCATCGACCTGCTGCAAACCAGCCTCGAGCACAATGCGTTCATCAAACTGGTGCTGGCCAAGTACGTGGGCGATGAAACGGACCTGCAGCGGATCATCATCAAGCCGGTGACGGTCAAGGCGCAGCCTTGCCTGTCTTTTGTCTACCGCTACAAGACCCGCGATATCACCAAGAACCTGCCGCTGGCCGATGGCGTGGCAAGTATTGCCGAGTTGCTGCCGGCGTCGTTCAAAAATGCGCATTTGTTGTCGTTGACCGACGAAGCCCAGCTCGAATACAGCAAAAAGGGCAAGTCATCGCTGTTCAAGAGTAAACCTCAGCAATTGCGTGAAGTGCCATCGGCCGAGCACAACCGTGAGAAAAACCGTTTTCTTGACCTGAGCCGGCCGTTTCTCGCCGACCTGGGTGTGACCAACAAGCAGCATGAACTGATCCCGGCGATGTCGCGCAAGTGGAAGCAGATCAACAAGTTCATCGAAGTGTTCAGCCATGCGCTGACGTCGTCACCCCTGGCGCTGGACAAGCCGGTGCGGGTGGCGGACTTCGGTTCGGGCAAGGGCTACCTGACCTTCGCCATCCACGATTACCTGCGCAACACCTTGAAGGCCGAAGGCGAGGTGACCGGCGTCGAGCTGCGTGAAGACATGGTCACCCTGTGCAACACCGCGGCTGCCAAGCTTGAACACCCCGGCCTGGTGTTCAAGTGCGGTGACGTGCGCAGCGTGGCGCCGAGCGAGCTGGACGTGATGATCGCCCTGCATGCATGCGATATCGCCACTGACTATGCGATCCACACCGGCATCCGTTCCGGCGCCTCGATCATCATGTGCTCGCCGTGCTGCCACAAACAGATCCGCCTGCAAATCCAGAGCCCGACGCTGCTCAAGCCGATGCTGCAATACGGCTTGCACCTGGGCCAGCAGGCCGAGATGGTCACCGACAGTTTGCGCGCGTTGTTCCTTGAGGCCTGTGGTTATGAGACCAAGGTGTTCGAGTTCATCTCACTGGATCACACCAACAAGAACAAGATGATCCTGGCGGTCAAACGCGCCGAACCGGTGGACCCGGCCCAGTTGCTGGCGAAGATTCAAGAGCTGAAAGACTTCTATCACATTAGCGAACATTGCCTGGAAACGTTGCTGCGCGCTGACGGTTACCTCTGATCCTGTGGGAGCGGCGGTGCGGCGATCCGACTTGCTCGCGAGGGCGTTGGGTCAGTCGATATTGGTGTTGAATGTGGAGCCGCATTCGCGAGCAAGCCCGCTCCCACATGGGGTTTGATTGTGGTCTTGCGTCCCAGCATCACCGTCACGATCACCCCACCAGCGAACAGCCAGGTAATCGGCTCCACATGTTCACCGAAGAACAGCGCCGAGAAGGCGATGGTGAAGAAGATCTGCAGCAACTGGATCTGACTGACCCGGGCAATGCCGCCCATGGCCAGCCCGGCGTACCAGGCAAAGAAGCCGATGAACTGCGAAAACAGCGAGACATAACCGAAGGCCCACCAGGTCTTGGCGGAAATCTCGCTCTGATGCTGCAGCGCCAGATACACCACCGGGCC
The DNA here is from genome assembly GCF_019955895.1 of Pseudomonas sp. GL-B-12. Classification (NCBI taxonomy): domain Bacteria; kingdom Pseudomonadati; phylum Pseudomonadota; class Gammaproteobacteria; order Pseudomonadales; family Pseudomonadaceae; genus Pseudomonas; species Pseudomonas sp. GL-B-12. The sequence goes on along the minus strand of NZ_JAHBCX010000042.1, from coordinate 47,437 downwards.
GATCAGCAGCGGCGTCGACAGCACCAGCGCCCAGCAGATCACCTGCCAGCCGCCCATCTCCCTCGCCAGCCGGCCTCCCTCGGCGTAGCCCAATCCGCCCACTGCAATGGCGCCAAGCATCAGCAAGTCACCGGCCTGAATACTGCCGGCACCGCTGATCAGTGCATAACCGAGCACCAACGCGCTGCCCAATGCGGCGCAGGCCCAGAAGGCTTTCGAAGGTCGCTCATGGGACAACCACGCGGCGTACAGCGCCACGCACAGCGGCTGCAAACCATTGACCAGCGCGCCGTGGGACGCCGGCAAAGTTTGCATGGCCCAGGCCGACAATACCGGGAAACCGAGGATCACCCCGGCCATCACCAGCGTCAGGCCTTTGACCTGTTTCCAGGTCGGCCATTTTTCCCGGTGCCACAGCAACAGCAACGCCGCCGGAACCGCCGCAAACAGTGCCCGACCCAGGCCGTTGAGCAGCGGGTGCAGTTCCTGCACGACGATCCGCGTGAAGGGCAGGGTGAGGCTGAAGATCACAACGCCGAGCAGGCCCAGGGCCATGCCGGTGTTTTCGCGCGAGGACATGTTGGCAACCAGAATCGTGGAGGGTGGGAGGTGGTGTTATCTAGCCATAAACCCCGCGCTTTGGCGCTTACAGCTGGCTACAGAAATATCCGTACAGTTTTGGGTACACCTTTGTGGCGAGGGGGCATTCCGACAAGCCCCCTCGCCACAAGGTAGTAGCCGGTTGTTACCCGACCCGCCGGATAAGGACTACCTTGAATACTCCTGCAAGCCCACTTCCAGAGGAGTCCTCCCCATGGCTGCGAAAAAAATTCTGATGCTGGTCGGTGATTACGTCGAAGACTATGAAGTGATGGTGCCGTTCCAGGCGTTGCTGATGGTCGGCCACACGGTGCACGCCGTTTGCCCGGACAAGGCTGCCGGCCAGACCGTGCGCACGGCGATCCATGACTTTGAAGGCGACCAGACCTACAGCGAAAAACCCGGTCACCTGTTTGCCCTCAACTTTGACTTTGCCAAGGTCAACGCCGCCGATTATGACGCAGTGCTGATTCCGGGCGGCCGTGCGCCGGAGTACCTGCGCCTGAACGAAAAAGTCCTGGAACTGGTGCGCGCATTCGACAAGGCTGGCAAGCCGATCGCTGCCGTGTGCCATGGCGCGCAGTTGCTGGCGGCAGCGGGTGTTCTCGAAGGTCGCGAATGCAGCGCTTATCCGGCCTGCGCCCCGGAAGTGCGACTGGCGGGCGGTACGTATATCGATATTGCGGTGACGGACGGCCATGTCCAGGGCAATCTGGCCACGGCTCCGGCCTGGCCTGCGCACCCGAACTGGCTGGCCGGTTTCCTGGGGTTGCTGGGTACCAAAATCACGCTGTAACGAGGGCCATGTCCATGTGCGAGCTGTACGTCAAAGCCGACCCGATTCTCTATGAATCGCGCTCCCGCTCGCTGCGCATCTGCGGGGTGGTCACCACCCTGCGGCTGGAGAATCAGTTTTGGGACATCCTCAGCGAAATCGCCGAGGTCGATGGCATGACCACCAATCAGTTGATCACCAAGCTGTATGAAGAGGTGATGGACTATCGCGGCGTGGTGGTCAATTTCGCTTCGTTCTTGCGGGTGAGTTGTACGCGGTATCTGAGCCAGCGGCGGACGTCGGCGCCGGAGTTGTCGGTGGTGCGGGCTGCGGCGAAGTAAGGAAGATAGTGTCGACACCATCGCGAGCAGGGATCACGCTGAACCTGTGGGAGCGGGCTTGCCCGCGAAGGGGGCCGTTCAGGCGACAGAAATCCCGGCTTGGTCTTTACTGTGAAGCGCGCAACCTCTCAATCGCCAAGGAGAAAGAGCATGTCCGGATGGTATGAAGTGAGCAAAAGCAGCAATGGCCAGTTCAGGTTTGTCCTCAAGGCGGCCAACGCCGAGACCATTCTGACCAGCGAGCTGTACACCACCCACGCCGCCGCCGACAAAGGCATCGCCTCGGTCCAGGCCAACAGCCCGCTGGATGAGCGTTACGAGAAGAAAACCACCAAGGATGGCCATCCTTATTTCAATCTAAAGGCAGGCAATCACGAGATCATCGGCAGCAGCGAGGCCTACTCCTCGCCGGCGGCCATGGAAAAAGGCATTGCCAGCGTGAAGGCCAACGGCTCGTCCAAGGTGGTCAAGGACAAGACGTTGCCGGTGCTTTGAGTACAGCTTTCAAATCCGACACAAATCCCTGTGGGAGCGAGCTCCCACAGGGGTAATGCATCCAATGTAGGAGCGAGCCTGCTCGCGATGACGGCAGCCGCGTCGCCGCTAAACCTCGACCGGAACTGCCAGCTTCGGGCCACCCAGCGCATGGCTCTTGGAGTCAAAAAACCGCAACTCAACCCCCGTCCCCTCAAACACTTTCGCGTAATGCCGCTTCTGGTGCTGGATGAAGGCCTTGCTGCGCGGGTAAATCGAGATCGCCACCACCTGTGGATTCGCTAGGCGCAAGGCATGGATGATGTGGCTGTCCTGCTCCCCCAGCGCATGGCCGAAGATGCACAGCGCCTGGCCGTGACCGAGTAATTGCTCGTAGCAGAACGACAGATAGTCCGAACTGCGAATGGTCTTGAGCTTGTCCGCACTAGGCCCTTCATTGACGAACAGCGGCACGTCGTCGAGGGTCTTGATCGTGTTGTTGATGGCGAAACTGCCCAGCAACGTGCCCTCGGTCGACATCAGTTTGCGCGCCGTACCGTCCTGATTGCGCACCAGATGCAGACCGCCGTGCAGGTACAGCAAACGGGTTTTATCGGTGGCCGTGTCGCTCAGGTCGAAACCGGGTTCGGCGCCCTGGAACAGATCGGTGATCGCCTCAGGCTGGTGTTGCACCGCCCAGTAGTTGAGCAAGTCGTAATTGGTGGTGAACACCGTGCGATAGCTGGCCAGTTCCTGATTGATGGTTGCCAGCGTCGAAGGCACCACCAGCCGCCACGGGATATGCACCGCATGCACGGTGTTGATCAGCGCTTCCTTGATCGCGTAGTAGCGATTGCGTGGGGCGGCGGAACTGACGGCCAGGGCCTTGTTGACCCGGCTGGTGGTCTTCAACGCGCTCAGTACCTGCTCGAAACTGCGGGTCTGCATCGCATCGAACACACTCAGCTCGGACGGGCTCAGGGGTTTTTCTTCAACGGTGCGGGCGTTGTCGAACAGCGACTCGTAGCCGAAATCGTCCCACACCGCGCGACTGGCACCGTTGCCCACCAGCAAACCACTGAACGAAGTGGTGCTGCGCAAGGCGTTCCAGTCTTCAAGTTGAGCATCGACATCCTGGAAATCGGTCATTGCGGTCTTCGTCTCACGGCAAAAGGTCTGTGGGCGGCGACTTTATCACGACCGGTGACCGGACCACGGCACGACGCGGGCGAAGAACGCTATGCTGCGAATTCGCCTGAGCCGACTTCGCCGAGTAACCGATGCTGCAAAAAAGCCTGATCCGCCGTCTCGACCTGATCACTCTGCAACTGTTCGTCGCCGTGCATGAGGAGGGCACGCTGACCCGTGCCGCCTCGCGCGAAGCGATTGCAGTCTCGGCGGCGAGCAAGCGTTTGATGGAGCTGGAGGAGGCGCTGGGCATCAGCCTGTTCGTGCGCCAAGCCAAGGGCATGTCCCTGACGCCGGCCGGTGAAACCCTGTTGCACCATGCCCGGCAGATGTTGTTCAACGTCGAGAAAATGGGGCTTGAACTGGGCGAGCACAGCCACGGTGTGCGCGGCTATGTGCGGATGCTCGCCAACCTGTCGGCGATCATTCAGTTTTTGCCCGAGGACCTGCGGGATTTTTCCGAGCGTCACCCACAGGTCAAGACCGACCTCGAAGAACGCCCAAGCGCCGGGGTGATTCAGGGCGTGCTCGACGGGGTGGCCGACCTCGGGATCTGTTCCATCGACAGTGACATCAAAGGCCTGCACAGCGTGCTGTATCGCCAGGACAAACTGGTGGTGTTGATGCCGCCGCACCATCCATTGGCGAGCCGGTCGAGCGTGGCGTTTGCCGACACGCTGGACAGTGATTATGTTGGCTTGCATGCTGCCAGTTCGATCAACATGCGTACCCACGCGGCGGCGCGCCAGGCTGGTAAGGTTTTGCGTTTGCGCATTCATGTGCCGGGGTTTGATGCGATGTGCCGGATGGTCCAGGCCAACATGGGTATCGGCATCCTTCCGCAACGCGCCTTTGAATTGTTTGGTCGGGCACTGGGTTTGCACGCGGTGCCATTGACGGATGAATGGTCCGACCGGGCGTTGATTCTGGTGGTGCGCGATGAGGCGTTGCTGTCACCGGTGAGCCGGATGTTGTTTGAGCATTTACGCGGGGCGACCTGAGAATTCTCTGCTGAATGGGCCGGCCCCTTCGCGAGCAAGCCCGCTCCCACACTGGATCTGTGTAGCGCTGAAGATCCCTGTGGGAGCGGGCTTGCTCCGGGCGGCGATCCGACGAAGGCGGCCCTGAGGCCGCGACAATCCCCCAGAGCGTTCGCATTTCGCGAACGCTCGTTGCCAACTGAAGGTTGGATTCACGAGCCCCCTGTCCTCTAGCCTTGGCGCATATTCCAAGAACAAGAGGTACCCCGCGATGACTGCCCCCTTGAGTGCGATCAAAGTGATCGAGATCGGCACGCTGATCGCCGCGCCGTTTGCGGCGCGCATGCTGGCCGAGTTTGGCGCCGAGGTGATCAAGATCGAAGCCCTGGGCCAGGGCGATCCCCTGCGCAAATGGCGCAAGCTGCACGAAGGCACCTCGCTGTGGTGGTACCTGCAATCGCGCAACAAGAAGTCCCTGGCGTTGAACCTCAAGTCCCCCGAAGGCATCGAGCTGGTCAAGCAACTGGCGACCGGCGCCGACGTACTGATCGAGAACCTGCGTCCCGGCGCCCTGGAAAAACTCGGCCTCGGTTGGGACGTGTTGCATGCGCTCAACCCCAACCTGACGCTGGTGCGGATTTCCGGTTACGGCCAGACCGGCCCGTACCGTGATCGTCCGGGTTTCGGTGCCATCGGCGAGGCCATGGGCGGGATTCGCTACACCACCGGCACGCCCGGTTCGCCGCCGGCTCGGGTCGGCGTGAGCCTTGGCGATTCCCTGGCGTCGCTGCACGCGGTGATCGGTGCGCTGATGTCATTGTTGCGGGTCAAGACCGGGCAGGGCGGCGGGCAAATCGTTGATGTGTCCCTGGCCGAAAGCGTGTTCAACGTCATGGAAAGCCTGGTGCCGGAATACGACATGCTTGGCCATGTGCGTGAACGCAGCGGTGGTGCTTTGCCGGGGATCGCGCCGTCCAATACCTACTTGACGGCCGACGGTGCCTACGTGGTGATTGCCGGCAACAGCGATCCGATCTACAAGCGCCTGATGCAAACCATCGGCCGCGTGGATCTGGCCGAGGCGCCGGAATTCGCCCACAACGACGGGCGTGCAGCCAAAAGCAGTCTGCTCGACGCCGCCATCACCCACTGGACCAGCAGCCTGCCGATCGATGAGGTACTGGCCGCCCTGGAAGCCGCCGAAGTCCCGGCCGGGCGCATCTACTCGGTGGCCGACATCGTCGCCGATCCGCACTATCAGGCGCGGGACATGCTGCTCAATGCCGAACTGCCCGGTGGTGCCACGGTGAAGATGCCGGGCATCGTGCCGAAACTCTCCGAGACGCCCGGCGGCGTGAACTGGTCCGGCCCCGGTCTGGGCCAGCATACCGACGGCATCCTCGCGCAATTGGGCCTTACCGCGATGGACATCGAACGCCTGAAAGTCGAAGGAGTGGTGCAATGATCACCGATTATTCCGATAGCCTGATCGTGCAGGAAGTGTCCCCGCGCGACGGTTTGCAAATCGAGCCGACCTGGGTTGAAACCGCTGACAAGATCGCCCTGATCGACCAACTGTCGCAGGCCGGGTTCAGCCGTATCGAGGCCGGTTCGTTCGTGTCGCCCAAGGCTATCCCGGCACTGCGCGATGGCGAACTGGTGTTCAAGGGCATCACCCGGCAACCGGGGGTGATCTACGTCGCGTTGATCCCCAACCTAAAAGGCGCGCAACGGGCGCTGGCGTGCAGTGCCGATGAGCTGAACCTGGTGATGTCCGCCAGCCAGACCCACAACCTGGCGAACATGCGCATGGGTTGTGAAGATTCGTTGGCCGCGTTCGGCGAGACTGTGCAGTTCGTCGGCGACAGTCCCGTGCGACTCAACGGCAGCATCGCCACCACCTTCGGCTGCCCCTTCGAAGGCAAGATCGATGAGGACCGCGTAGTGCAAATCGTCGAGGCCTATCAGGAGCTCGGCATCCAGGGCATTACCCTGGCCGACACAACGGGCATGGCCAACCCGCGTCAGGTCGACCGACTGGTGCGCCGGGTGCTGCAGCGGGTGCCCCCGGCGGACCTGACCCTGCACTTTCACAACACCCGCGGCCTTGGCCTGTGCAACGTACTGGCCGCCTACGAGGCCGGTGCCCGACGCTTCGACGCGGCCCTCGGTGGCCTCGGCGGCTGTCCGTTTGCGCCGGGGGCGTCGGGAAATATCTGCACCGAGGATCTGGTGAACCTGTGCGATGAAGTCGGCATTCATACCGGTATCGATCTGCCGCTGCTGCTGAAGCTGTCCCGAGGACTGCCGGCGCTGCTCAGTCATGAAGTGCCCGGACAGCTGGCCAAGGCCGGGCGCAATTGTGATTTGCACCCCGTGCCTTCCTGACCCAACCGAAAACCCTGTGGGAGCGGGCTTGCTCGCGAAGACGGAGTGTCAGTCGACATCACTGCTGAATGTCAGACCGCTTTCGCGAGCAAGCCCGCTCCCACAGTAAAAGCACTTCCGCTGAGCTACTCAACCAGACAACAAAAACAATCGGACACCCACGGGAAGTCCGCCTGGAGAAACGCAATGAGCCTTAATGCACTGGAGGCGGGCGCGAGCCCGGCCGTTAGCCACGACACCGAAAAAGCCCTGGTCAGCAAAGTCGCCTGGCGCCTGATGCCACTGATCATGGTCTGCTACCTGTTCGCCTTTTTCGACCGCATCAACATCAGCTTCGCCAAGTTTCAGCTGCAGACCGACCTGAGCCTGAGCGACACCGCTTATGGCCTGGGTGCCGGGTTGTTCGTGGTCGGCTATGTGATTTTCGAAGTGCCGAGCAACATGATGCTGTACAAGGTCGGCGCCCGGCGCTGGATCGCCCGGATCATGATGTCCTGGGGCCTGGCCACGGCGGCAATGGTGTTCGTCAACAGCGAATGGCAGTTCTACGTGCTGCGCTTCGTGATCGGTGCGATGGAGGCGGGTTTTGCCCCAGGCGTGCTGTATTACCTGACCCTGTGGTTCCCGCAGCACTATCGCGGGCGCATCACCTCGATGCTGTTCCTGTCGTCGGCGTTCGCCGGCCTGGTGGGCGCGCCGTTCTCAGGCCTGGTGCTGCAACACCTCGACGGTGTGTTGCAGATGCGTGGCTGGCACTGGCTGTTCCTGCTCGGTGGTGTGCCGTGCATCGGCCTCGGTTTGCTGGTGCTGACCCTGCTCAAGGACCGCATCGAAGACGCCCATTGGCTGACGCCATCGGAGAAGACCCTGCTGGCCAGCCGCATCGCCCAGCATGAGCCGCACAAGAGCGGTGGTTCGCTGCTCGCCGCGCTGCGGATTCCGGGTTTCCTGACCTTGGGGCTGATCTATTTCCTGATTCAGGTGGCGTCCTACGGCTTGAATTTCTGGGCGCCGCAACTGATCCGCAGCGCCGGTACTGAAAGTCCGGTGATGATCGGCTTGCTGACAGCCATCCCGTACATATGCGGTGCCATCAGCATGGTGGTGATCGGACGCCTGTCCGATGCTTCTGGCGAGCGACGCAAGTTTGTCGCCGGTCTGGTGGCGGTCGGTGCGGTCGGGTTCTTCTGCGCGGGGATCTTCGCCAACCACACGACCTCCCTGATTGTCGCGTTGGGCCTGCTCGGTGCCGGGATCATCGCCTCCATCCCGAGCTTCTGGACCTTGCCGCCGAAACTGCTGGCCGGTGCCGGTGCGGGCGCTGCTGGCGGGATCGCGGTGATCAACACCCTGGGCCAGTTCGGCGGCATCGTCAGCCCGGTGATGGTCGGCCGGATCAAGGACCTGACCGGCAGCACCACGCCGGCGTTGTATGTCATTGGTGTCTGTGCGCTGATTGCGGTGGCGCTGTTGCTGTGGGGGTTGCCGCAGAAGTTGCGCACACTCGATAAGTTTTAAAAGATCGCAGCCTTTGGCTACTCCTGCTCGGACCACGCATCCCCGTAGGAGCTGCCGGAGGCTGCGATCTTTTGATCTTCAAGAAGTCGCTGTCATCGCTTTTTCCGCAGCGTCACTAAACTGAATCAACACCACCCCGGCCATCAACAGCACCACCCCAAACACCTTCGGCAAGGTGACCTGCCGCTCCACCAACCCAAACCAGCCGTAGTGATCCAGCAACAACGACGCCACCACTTGCCCCGCCAGCGCCAATGCCATGAACCCTGCGGCACCCAGCTTGGGCAGCAACACCAATGCCAAGGAAATAAAGCACACCCCAAAAGCGCCACCGGCCCACATCCAAAGCGGCGCCTTGCTGATGAATGCCAGTGACGGCAACGGCAAACGCATCGCAACGATAATCGGCAACAGCACGATAACGCTCACCAGCAACGAGGCTAGCGTCGCCCACAACGGATGGCCCAACCCACGCCCGAGATTAACGTTGATCGCACTCTGAAACGGCACCACCGCCCCGGCGATCATCGCCAGCCCCATCAGACCGGCCCAATGCAACGTACTCATGATCGATCTCCAACAGGTTTTGCTGGACTCTAGGGTATTCGTCGCGCAGATTTAAATTCCGTTTTGTTATCCAGAACATGCAGCAGATGAATGATCTACGACGCATCGACCTCAATTTGCTGGTAATCCTCGACGCCTTGCTCAGCGAGCAACACGTGACCCGGGCGGCCGAGCGTCTGCACTTGAGCCAGCCAGCGGTCAGTCATGCGCTGGCGCGATTGCGTGACCTGCTCGGCGATCCGCTGCTGGTGCGCGCCGGTGCCGGCCTTGTACCGACTCCGCGAGCGCTGGAACTGGTGGCGCCGCTGGCCGAAGCCCTGGCCCAGGTGCAAGCGTTGCTGGCGCCGAACGCCTTCGATCCGGCGACCACCCAGCGCACCTTCCGCCTGGCGATGTCCGACTACGGCGCCGCCATTGTCTTGCCGGGACTGATCCGAACATTGCGCCGCGAAGCGCCGGGCATCGACCTGCAAATCAGCCATGGCAGCCGCGAAAGCATGCTCGAAGGAGTGCTTAACGGTGACATTGACGTCGCCGCCGGTGTATTCCCGGAAATGCCCAACGAATTGCGCAGCACAGCGCTGTTCGATGAGCACTACGCCTGCCTGGTGGACCGCAACAGCCTGCCCGCCGATGGTGTCCTCGACCTGGCCACTTATTTGGCACGTCCCCACGTCCTGCTGGAAATGCGCGGCAGCGGCACCCCGGAGATCGAGCGCGCGCTTACTGCCTTGCGCGAGCGCCGGCGTGTCGCCATCAGCCTGCCACACTGGAGCGTCGCCCCGCAGCTCATCAGCGGCTCCGACCTGATCCTCACCGTTGCGTCGCGCGGCTTACGCGATATCGATGAGTCCTCATTGGTTGTCGTGCCACCGCCGTTTCACATTCCATCGTTCACCTTTGTGTTGGCGTGGCATAAACGGCGGGGTGGGGATCAGGCGTTGAACTGGTTGAATCGGAGGATTGGGGAGGGGATCGAACGCTAGAGGCTTTTCTAAAATGGCCTTCACCCATTGGAAGGTGGCAGGCGACGCGTATGAAAAATTCGTAGTACCTGAAGCCGACCTTGGCGTACCCGGTAGGGAATCAAATAGGGTCGATCAGGCATGACCCATTCCCGGGTACCGGGTAAGCGTCCTTCACGACCCGTCGCTGGAAATCGGGCAAGGTGATCGACACTGGCGAGAATTGCCTGGACAAAATCTGCTGCAACTTCTGGATTCTCGATGGCGATGTACGCGGCTTCGTCATCCAGATTCTTTAACGCCGTACGCAACCACTCAACGCGCATTCGCCGTCCACTTGTCAGCCATTGCGTTCACTTCTTCTTGTGTCGCGAAGTCACCTTCATCGGCTTCTTTCAAGGCTTTCTGAGTTTCCTCGATTTGCCACGCTTCACGGGCCAGGTATTCACGCAGCGCATCCACGGCCAGAAATGATTTGCTGCGGCCCGTTGCTTTGGAAAGACTCGCGAGGGTATCGGCGATTTCGTCTGGTACGCGCAGGGACATAACTGACATGGTGGTCTCGATGTAGTGGTTTGTAATACAACATACTACACCGTCATCAGTGAGGCGGGGCCCGCCCGTTCGTCTGTCGAGATGTATCAGTCGACAGGCAATGACCTGATATAGACTGGCGACCATTCACCAAGCAGTTCAAAAGGACTCCCAATGACCCCATCGTTGCTAGTGGCCGTGCTTGCCTCGGGTTTTATCTACGGCATCACCCCGGGGCCGGGTGTGCTGGCAGTGTTCGGCATTGGCGCGGCCCATGGGCGACGGGCCGGGGCGGGGTTTCTGTGCGGGCATTTGCTCGGCGATGTGGTGTGGTGCAGCACGGCGCTGATCGCGATTGTCGGTGCGCGGGAGATCGGCAGTACCGCGTTCGACGTGCTCGGTGTGCTCAGCGGCCTGTACCTGTTCTGGCTCGGCTGGCGTGCGGTGCGCGCCCGGCGCAGCAACGCTGATGCGCCACAGGGGCCGGCGCGGCAGCCGTTCTGGCACGGCATTCTGTTTGGCCTGACCAATCCGAAGGCCTATCCGGTGGCGGTGGCGACGTTCACGGCGCTGTTGTCGAGCCGCGCGGAACTGCTCAACTGGTCAATGCTGCCGGCGCTGATCGCCCTGAGTTTCGTCGGCGGGTTGCTCGCCTACGCTATTCTCATTGGCGTTGTCGGTGCGCGGCGAGTACGCAGCTTGTACCAGCGTCATGAACTGGCAATCACCCGGTTGTGCGGGGTGATGTTCATCGGTTTCGCCATCAACGCGCTGGTCCATGCGTTGCCGGGGCTGATGCCGAACAAGGCTTGAATATGATCACAAGGATGCAAGGCCAACAGGGCAGGGATGATTGATAAGCGCTGCATTATCAGGACACCCACGCTGAACCATGGAAAACCGAAATTCCGCGCCGCTGGCGAGCTATATCGATCTGTTGCTGGACGCCGTTTGTGCGGTGGATAAACAGGGGCGCTTCGTCTTTGTCAGTGCGGCGTGCGAGCGCATTTTCGGCTACAGCGCCGATGAGATGATCGGCCAGCCGATGATCGACATGGTGCACCCGGCCGATCGCCAGCGCACCCTCGACGCCGCCCGGGAAATCATGGGCGGCGAACCCAAGCTCAACTTCGAAAACCGCTACCTGCGCAAGGATGGGCGCGTGGTGCACATCCTCTGGTCGGCGCGTTGGTCCGAGGACGATCAGTTGCGCATCGCGGTGGCCCGCGACATCACCGAACGCAAGCAGGCCGAATCCCGGCAGGCAGCGTTGTATGCGATTTCCGAGGCGGCCCATGCGGCAGAGGATCTGCTGGCGTTGTTCAAACGCATCCACATGATCATCGGCGAATGGCTGCCGGCACTGAATTTTTCCGTGGCGCTGTACGACGAGCACTGCGCGCAGTTGAATTTCCCTTATCACGTCGATGACCGCGAGCCACGGCCCGAACAGCCCGGAACCATGACCGGGCGCTTGTGCACCGAGGTGATCCGCACGGGGCAGCCGATCCTGTTGACCCCGGACCAGTGCACACCTCCTGCCGGCTTCGAAGTGCTGTTGACCGAGCAGAACGCTCCGTGTTGGCTGGGTGTGCCGCTGAACTCGCAAAACGGCACCATCGGCGCGTTGATCGTCAAAAGCATTCCGGGCGGCGAGCGCTACACCGAGCAAGACAAGGAACTGCTGCAATACGTCTGCGCCCAAGTCGCGACCGCCATCGAGCGCAAGCAACTGCATGCCCGCCTGCAATACATGGCCCAGTACGACCAGCTGACCCAGTTACCCAACCGTGAACTGCTGCGCGACCGGCTCAAGGCATCACTGCAAGTGGCCCGGGCGGACCGCGGGCGCATGGCGCTGTTGTACGTCGACCTCGACCGCTTCAAGCAAGTCAACGACACCCATGGCCACGCGGTCGGCGACATGCTGCTGCAAGCGGTGGCCAACCGGCTCAAGGGCTGCGTGCGGGAAACCGACACCGTGGCCCGCATCGGCGGCGATGAGTTTGTGGTGTTGCTGCACAGCATTCGCGCTGCGGGCGATACCGACATCGTGGTCGAGAAAATCCGTCAGGTTCTGGTCCAGCCCCTGCGCCTGGACGGGCACAGCGTGAACATCCAGCCAAGTATCGGCGTCGCCCGATACCCCGATCACGGCACCGAAGAGAAGCAATTGTTCCGGCATGCCGACGAGGCGATGTACTGCGCCAAACGCGAACATCACCTGCGACTGGTCTGAAAACCCGGGCACCGTTCGTCGTGGTGTCCACGTAATTTTCTAAACCTTTTGGGACGCGCAACTTCAGATTCTATGGGGGCTACAGCTCGCCGCGACTATCACCAAGAGGAAGAGAATCATGCCTAATTCAAGAAACTCGAACTCGGGAAACTTCACCAACGATCGAACGAAGGCCTCTGGATCCGGTCGCAAGGGTGGGGAAACCACCACCACGACCGTCGATAAAGACCCGGCGAAACCCGACATGGGCCGCAAGGGCGGTCAGAAATCCCGCTAAAGGATGCCGGTGGTTTTGATTGAGAGGCGGGGGCGAAAGCTCCCGTTTGAACTTTTCAAGGAGGGCGCGACCATGAACCGGATGGCCACCCGATTATGTAATGCCAGTTTTGCCGCGTTACTGGGCCTGATTACCAGCAGCGCCTTTGCCCAGTCACCCGCCGAATTCATCGACGAGGCCTCGGCCAAAGGCATGGCCGACATCGAAGCCAGTCGTCTGGCGCATCAGAAATCCGAGTCCAAAGAGGTCAAGGACTACACCATTATCGTCATCAACGACCGCACTACCGCGAACCAGCATCTGGCGAAAATCGCCAGGCAACTGGATTTGCCGGTCGCCCCGCGCGAAGAAATTGTCGAAAAGGCCAAAGCCCTGATGCCACAAGTCATGGATGGGGCGACCTATGACGAGGCCTATACAGCCAGTCAGGTGAAGACCACCCAGGAGGCCATCGATCAGCTGCAGCAGGAAGCGCAAACTACCGACGTGCCGCAAATCAAGGCGTTCGCCGAAGAAACCCTGCCAAAATTGCAAAATCATCTGCAAATGGCCAAGGCGTTGCAGGCTAAAAGTTGAGCACAAGGATTGAACATAAACGGTGCGGGACTTCAGTCACGCGCCGTTTTTCTTTTCAGCATTGATCCAGAGGCGGATTGGGGTTATGCGTTGGATTCAGGCCATTGAGGTCAAGCACTCGACGTGACCGAAAAGGTGATGTTCTGAAACCTTTAGCGATGCTCGCCGCGGTATCGTAGCGGCCCGAGGACAACGCACCGACAGGAGAACGCAATGAGTTGGTCCGCCAAACAGTACGTCGCTTTTGAAGATGAACGCACCCGTCCCGCCCGTGACCTGCTGGCGGCCGTCCCCGCCGGGGACGTGCGTTCGGCCATCGATATCGGTTGTGGGCCCGGCAACTCCACCGAGTTGCTGGTAGAGCGTTTTACCGATGCCACGGTGCGTGGGCTGGACAGTTCGACCGACATGATCGAAGCCGCACGCAAGCGCTTGCCGCAGGTGCAGTTCGATGTTGCTGACATCGACACTTGGAATGACAGCGGCCCGTTCGATGTGATTTTCGCCAACGCGGTGTTGCAGTGGCTGCCCGATCACGCCACGTTGCTACCCGCGCTCATTAGCAAACTGGCGCCGGGTGGCAGCCTGGCCGTCCAGATGCCTGACAACCTGAATGAACACTCGCACCGCTTGATGCGTGAAGTCGCCGCTGATGGCCCATGGGTCGGTAAACTGGCGGGCGCCGCCGGGCAACGGACGGAAATGGCCGATGCCAGTGGCTACTATTCGATATTGAAAGCCTGTTGCACCCGCGTCGATGTGTGGCGCACCACTTACCATCATCCGCTCGCGGGCGGTGCGTCTGGCGTGGTGGAGTGGTTCAAGGGCAGCGGCTTGCGGCCGTTTCTCGATCCGCTGGACGAGGCGGAACGGGCGCAGTATCTGAAGCAATATCAGACTGCTATCGAGCGGGCGTATCCGGCCTTGGCCGATGGTTCGGTGCTGTTGCCATTCCCGCGACTGTTTATCGTCGCGACCCGCTGATGCAAAACAGGGACAGTTGATGAGCGTCATCTGCCCCTTTTTACGGTTTGGAAAAATCACTGTGGCTTGTTCTTTTTTGAGCGCCGGGCACTCAAGTACTCAAAGGCAAACGAGGCAAAGCCGAACAACCCGATCATTGAAATGATCATGATTCCCAACTCTGAATTGTGCATGTTGATCTCGGGGCGAAGGGTGAGCCGGGAGAATAAGGGAACTGTTACCGGGCTCAACGCAGCTCTACGGCTTCTTTACTCGCTTGCGGTGATCCATACGCAAAAGATATGAGCGTCTGGGTGGCGACGAGTAATTGCAACCTGTGGCGAGGGAGCTTGTTCCCTCGCCACTATCGCCCACGCTATCTCTTAACTGGCCGCGTTTGGCCGATGTGACGTCAGGACGGTTCTGCATCCATGCGTCGAGCGATTACATCCAGCACATCGCAACCGTCACGCAAGGGCACACAGCACAGCAACGCAAAGTCACTGAGTACAACTGAGTCAGAGGTCAGGTCGCCGCGCATCGCGAGGTTTTCAAGAAGCTGCGTCACGGCGCGAATTCTGTAGCTGGCGGTGCTGAGCAGGGAGTGCAGGGGTTGGGTGGTGTTGACGAACAGCGAGGGTAGATCGTCGGCGTTGCTGGTTAAAGCCATGAATTCTTTCATGAGTGATTACCAATTGTAGGTGGAAGACCTACCACTCAATTGTCGCCAAACAATAGGGTGGTAGCTGTACGCGGGTTGGCGAACCGGACAAATGGCAAAACCGGTAGACCCGAAGGTCTCCCACGCACAGCTACCGAAAAAGAGGCAACCAAGTGCGGTTAGAAACGCTCCGAGTAAGGCTCGGAGGTTTCTATGCCATTGACATCGAGTCGCCAAACCCGATACGCCATTTGGGCGCGGTCGGACTATAGGTCTCATGACAAAGGCACAGCAATGCGCAAGTCTACGGACATTTCCCAGTGTCGTGTAGGACGTTGCTTTTTCTGGCGTTGATTTCCGTTTGGCCTTTAAAAGTGAGCCCTTAACACTAGCGTTGGCAGGCGCATCACCAAATCCCGCGCACAAAAAACCGGCCACTTGGGCCGGTTTTTTGTTCTCTGCATCTCCCGTCAGACAACCTGTACTGAGGCTGGAGTTTAGGGGGAAGTCTTCGCCATCAGACAACACCCGCCAGCAAGCTTTCGTAAGGAATCCGCAACCCGTCGTGCAGGCGCTTGATCATCGACAGGCTCAATTTACGTTTGCGGTTCAGCACCTCAGATACCCTTCCGCTCGTGCCAATGAAGGGTTCCAGATCGCGAGGGGTCAGGCCTTGCTGGTCCATGCGAAATTTAATTGCCTCAATCGGATCGGAGGGCGGCATCGGGTAATGCTCGTCTTCGTACTTCTCGATGAGCAGCGCCAGAATTTCCAGCTCATCGCCTTCAGGCGAACCAATTTCAGCTCCCCACAATTGTTCCACCCGTGCAAATGCAGCAGTCAGGTCTTCTTGATTGCGAATAGGTTTAATGTCCATCACACGGTCTCCGCGTTGATCTGATCGTACTGGGCGTGGGTGCCAACGAATCGTATGAAGCCGAGCTGGCGCTGATAGTCGATTGCCATGATTACCCGGTATTTGTTGCCACCGATGTTGAATACAACCCTGCCACCCTTGAGGATGCTGGCCGTTCTCAGCTCCGCTTTAACCTCTTGCGGCGTGCCATAAACGGCTTTCTCCATGTGCCGATACCATTCAACCAGTGGTGTTTCGGAGTCAGCATAAGCCGGGCTACTTTCCCAGAACTCCCGCAATGTCCCTTTTGCAATCACACGCACTGCACTTCCTCCCGTTTTGGGAGATAGTAGTCTTCGTTTCGAAGAGATGCAATCTCTGACTCCGTGGAAGAAATCCTTTATCGGGATAAGAAAAACGTTAACAAAACCCGGTTCTTGCACAAAAACGCTAATTTTCAGAGTTTGGAGAAGCTAATCCAAATCCCGGACACAAAAAAACCGGCCATCAAGGCCGGTTTTTTCTGTCTCTACATCCCCAGTCAAAACCATCCTGACGTGAGATCAAAATTCGATTGGAGCGGGTGAAGGGAATCGAACCCTCGTTATCAGCTTGGGAAGCTGGAGTAATGCCATTATACGACACCCGCTCAGAGCGGTGACTTTGTACCAGATGTGCGCGTGGAAATGAAGTTTTTCTTTGCACCAGACGGGTTTAGCGCAGGTGAAACCAAGCCTGGAGCGCATGACGGTCGATCGCGGGCAAGCCTCGCGCCTGCAGAATACGTTTAACGCAGCAGGGCGGGGCTTGCTCGCGATGACGCTACTTCAGCTTGCCAATGCATGGTGTTCCTGGACGTTGTGGTAACGCGGTCGGCTTTCGTGTTGCGCTGGTTTCAGGAAGCCCATCAGTGCGTTGCGGCTGTCTCGGCAGGCGGCTTTGTGCTCCATGTCGAGAAAGTGGCCGGTGGCCTGAATGGTACTGAACGTGCTGTGTTGCACGTGGCCGGCGAACAACCGGGCGTCGTCGGCGGCGGTGTATTCGTCCCATTCGCCGTTGAGGAACAGCACCGGCACGTCGATTGTCTTCGCCGCGTGCAGGTAGCACTGGCGATCGCTGTGCAGCACGTCGTTGATGTGGAAGTGCATCTGCCCGTACTCATGTTCGGCCAGGGAGCTGACGTGGCGATAGTTGAAGCGCTTGAACAACGACGGCAGGTGTTTGCCGATGGTGTCGTTCACCAGGTGCCCGACCCGGTCGCGGTCCAGGTTGCCGAGGTGTTCGACGCCGCGCTCGAGGTAGTCGAGCATGTGCGCGTTGATCACCGGGGAGAACGAGCTGATCACGGCTTTTTCGATGCGCCGTGGCCGTTGCGACAACGCCATCATGGTCGCGGCGCCACCCCAGGAAAACGACAGCACGTGTTCGGCGGCGAAGTGGTCGATCAGCTCAAGAAGGATCTGCCCTTCGATTTCCTTGGTGAGCATTTTTTCATGCAGGTTGTGGGCTTTTGACCGGCCCGCGTAGGGCTGGTCGTAGCAGACGACGTTGAACTGCGGATGGAGGTTTTTCACGGTTTGTGCAAACGACGCAGTCGTGGCCATCGAGCCGTTGACCAAGATGATGGTCTTCTCTGCGGCGTCTGCGCGATAGAACTCCGTGTAAACCCGATACTGACCCTGTATATCCAGCACAGCGATTTCTGGCCTCATGTCATAAGACTCCTGGCAAGCGGGTATGCGCGCAATAGAGATTGCACGAGCTTTGTGACAGGTAGGCATACGCCTGGAATTTGAGAGGCCCATGTCGATCCATTGCAGTCCGGTCGACGGGTATTGTTATTGGCGGGCAGTCTGCCGGATGAGGCCGGAACCCAAGGGTTCCTACCGGCAAAAAGTTTCTTAGAAGTATGGGGTGACTCATCGGTCACATTTCGGCCGACGTCCTGATTCAAGCAGGGGTCACGTCATCGCGCAAGTGCCGTTGGTAAATTGTTCGACAACTTCTGCTCGGCGGTCGCCTGCTTAGATCAATCCGATCTCTGCATCGCTCAGTGGGCGGTATTCGCCCGGTTTCAACGCGTCGTCGAGCACCAGCGGCCCCATGCGCTCGCGGTGCAGGCGCATCACCTTGTTGTTGAAGTGGCCGAACATGCGCTTGACCTGGTGATAACGGCCCTCGACGATGCTCAGGCGTGCGCACTTTGGCCCGAGCAGCTCTAGCCCGGCCGGTTGCGTGGTGAGGTCTTCGAAGGCGAAGTACAGCCCTTGGCTGAACGTGGTCGCGTATTCGGGGCCGATGTCCTGCTCGGTTTCGACGTAATAGACCTTGGGCAGTTTGGTCTGCGGTTGGGTCAGGCGCCGCGACCAGCTGCCGTCGTTGGTGATCAGCATCAGGCCGGTGGTGTTGAAGTCCAGGCGTCCGGCGATGTGCAGTTCGTCCTTGTCCGGTTCATCGATCAAATCGAGTACGGTCGGGTGCTGCGGATCCCGGGTGGCGCTGACGCATCCGGCGGGCTTGTGCAACATGAAATGGCGCTGGGGTTTACCGACTTGCAGTACCTCGTTGTCGACTTCGACGCGGCTGAATTCGCGGACTTCGCTGTGCGGGTCGCTGACGACTTTTCCGTCAACCCTGACGCGTTTTTCCACCAGCAACAGGCGCACCTGCTTACGGTTGAAGCACGGCAGGTTGCTGAGGAAACGGTCGACACGCATGACTTAAGGATCGGTAAAGAAAGGGGCGCGTATCTTACTTGATCGACCCGGACGCTGCTTGCAACTGCGCCTCGACCTCGGCGCAGCGCGGGCACAGGCACGATGCGTCGCGCAGTTCCGCCGGCAATGCTTCGAGCACGGCCGGGTCGATGCTGACGCCGTAGCACCAGCAGGCGCGGTCAGCGGTTCGCGGGTCGGCCAGGGTGCAGTCGTTGGGGGCACCGCAGGCGGGGCAGAGATCAGGCAGGCTCATGATGAATAGTCATAACTGGAGTGAGATTTTTCCACGCAGGTTCGGTTACGGCCGGTTTGCTTGGTCCGATACGTCGCATGATCCGCCCGCGACAGCAGGCTGTGCAAGGCATCCGCCACGCTCAACAGATACTGATCGGTAAAAGCCCGCCCAAACAGTGTCACGCCCCATGGCAAGCCATTGCTCATAAACGCGCTCGACACAGCAACGGCAGCGCAATCGAGCAGGTTCATGAAGTTGGTGTAGTAGCCCAATCGGGTAATTCCCTGACCGATATCCAATACCACAGGCGACTCAGTCCCCTGTATGCAAGCTTACTCGCGATAAAGTTGATGCGGTGACTGATCGGGAGGGCGGACTGCCTGGTGATGGTGCGCTGGTGCACCGCATTGGAACGTATCCGCCGCTGATCCGAAGGTGGATGCGACGTCGCACTTGGCAGAAATTTACCAGTCAAAACAGATGTCAGCCGGTCTGTGCCGACTGCTGTCACAGGTCTTTACGGAGGCCGCCATGTTGCGTCGATTGTTGCTCGGTGCAGTGCTCGGTTTTGGATTGTCTGGCTGCTACTACTACGACTATCCAGCGGACGTCTATGGGGCACCTTATTACTACCCCGGTTACTACTCGCCCTATTACTACGGTTACTACGGCCCGCGTTATTACGGTGGTTATCGCTCCTATTACTACGGTGGGCATGGTTACTACGGTGGTCACGGCTATCGCGGCGGTGGGCATTACGGAGGTGGATATCATGGCGGTGGATTTCACGGTGGCCACCGTTAATCAGGGCGTGAATGGATGAAAAACCTTTCATCGGCCAGATGTTTCTACTTGTTTCAAGGGCGCACCAGATTCCGAATTCGATGTCTGATATTTCGACAGTCACCGAACATTTGACTGTCGCCTGCCAGCGTCGCTGGCGTGGCTTACCCGCGGTCCAGGAGGCCGCTATGTATCGCCGAATTCTTCTGCTAGCCGTGTTGGGATTGTCCCTTGGTGGGTGCGTGCCTTACTACGACGAAGGAGGTAGTTACTACAGTTCCGAGGTCTATACCTCGCCGGCGCCAACCCATTACGCCGGGGGGAGTTCCTACTATTCCAATGGTTATTACACGCCGCAGCCTCGGTATTACATGCCGCCAGCGCGGTATTACCAGCCGACACCGCGCTATTACTCGCAGCCGCGGATGTATCAACCTCGCTATTACCAGCCTGCTCCGCGTTACTACCAGCCATATCGGGGCGATTACCGGATGCATCAGAACCATGGCTGGGACGACCGTAACCGCGGGGGCTGGAACAATGACAATCGCGATCACGACTGGCGCAACCATCGTGGCGGACGTGGCGATCACAACTGGCGGGGTAACCACCGCTAATCATTCAGTCAAATACTAAGCCTGTGGGAGTGAGCCTGCTCGCGATGGCGGAATGTCAGGCAACATTGATGTCGACTGACACTCCGTCTTCGCGAGCAGGCTCGCTCCCACAATTTTTATGCCCGGACTTTAGTACTCGGACAAATCCGCCAGCGGATGCCGACCTTCCCACGCCTTGTGAAAATGCGCTTCTACAACCGCGTCCGGCACGTTATTGATATCCGGCCAGTGCCAGCGAGGCTTCTGATCCTTTTCGATCAACCGGGCACGTACGCCTTCGCTGAACTCCGGATGACGACAGCAGTTGAGGCTCAGGGTGTATTCCATCTGGAAGACTTCGGCCAGCGACAAGTGCCGGGAACGGATGATCTGCTCCCACACCAGATGAGCGGTCAGCGGCGCGCCTTCGCTCAGGGTCCTGGCTGCGCGGCTCAGCAACAGATCGGTGTGATCGCGCAAGGCGCTGATCGCCTTCCAGGCGCAACGCACGTCACTGACATCCAGCAGTTCGTCGATCTGCTGGCGGCGCGGCAGCCACTGGGCTTCGGGCATCTGCGCCACGGCTTCCTGCTGCAAGGCCTTGAGCAGGCTGTTGAGCTGCATGGGTGTCTGTTCCTGCCAGTTCAATTGCAACAGGCCTTCGATCAATTCCGGCTGCTGCTCATCGAGCAGGAAGCGATCGGCCAGGTCCAGGTCGATGGCATCGCGGCCGTTCATGTGCGCACCGGTCAGGCCCAGGAACAACCCGAGCTTGCCGGGCAGGCGCGACAGAAACCAACTGGCGCCGACGTCCGGGTACAGGCCGATGCTGATCTCGGGCATGGCCAAGCGGCTGCTCGGCGTGACGATGCGGATGCTTGCCCCTTGCAACAGTCCCATGCCCCCGCCAAGCACATAGCCATGGCCCCAGCAGATCAGCGGTTTCGGGTAGGTGTGAAGTTTGAAGTCCAGGCGATATTCCGCCGCAAAAAACTGTGCAGCCAGTGGCGGTACTTCGCCCGGATGGACGCGACAGGCCTCCACCAGGCTGCGCACTTCGCCGCCGGCGCAAAAGGCCTTGGCGCCGTTGCCGCGCAAGAGCACGCAGACGATTTGCGGGTCCTTGGCCCAGGCTTCCATACGATCGCGCAGGGCGTTGATCATCGGCAGGGACAGGGCGTTCAGGGATTTTTCGGCATCCAGGCTGGCGATGCCGATGCGTGCGCCGTCGGTGCCGGTGAGTTCTTCGAAGTGCAGATTCATCGTGACCTCGATCGGGAATTTGAGGGTTAAGTATGATCGCTGTGTGGGAAAGTGCCGGATCTGCGTCAGATCAATTGACAAGCGTGATGCGCTTTCCTAGGGTTCGCCCCATTGTTTTTGCCGGATGTAACCATGACTGCTGACGACCGTATCAAACTCGAACCGAGCTGGAAGGAGGCACTGCGTGCCGAATTCGACCAGCCCTACATGGCAGAGTTGCGAAACTTCCTGCAACAGGAGCGGGCGGCCGGCAAGGAGATCTATCCGCCGGGGCCGATGATTTTCAACGCGCTCAATTCCACGCCGCTGGACAAGGTCAAGGTAGTGATCCTCGGTCAGGACCCTTATCACGGCCCGGGCCAGGCCCATGGTTTGTGCTTCTCGGTGCAACCGGGCGTGCCGGCGCCGCCGTCGCTGGTGAACATTTACAAAGAACTCAAGCGCGACCTGAACATCGACATCCCCAACCATGGCTACCTGCAGAGCTGGGCCGAGCAGGGCGTGCTGATGCTCAACACCACCATGACCGTCGAGCGCGCCAATGCCAATGCGCACAAGGACAAGGGCTGGCAGTTTTTCACCGATCGAATCATTGAAGTGGTCAGCCAACAGCAACCGCACCTGGTGTTCATGCTGTGGGGCGCCCATGCCCAGAGCAAGCAGAAGCTGATCGATGCCACCAAGCATCTGGTGTTGACCTCGGTGCACCCGTCACCGCTGTCGGCCTATCGCGGCTTCCTCGGTTGCGGGCACTTCAGCCGGACCAACAAGTTTCTGGAGCAGAATGGCGAGACGCCGATCGAGTGGCGGTTGCCGCCGGTTTAAGCGTTGATTTGGAGGGCCTCTTCGCGAGCAAGCCCGCTCCCACAAGGATCACGCGAACCCTGTGGGAGCGGGCTTGCTCGCGAAGCAGGCGACTCGGTCTATCAGACAGAATCTGGTTGTCGATTCCAGTACTTGAACAACGGCTCCGCCAGAAACAGCACAAACAACAAGCGCATCACCTGCATCGCCGTTACCAGCGGCACCGACAGCTGCAAGGTTTCCGCCGTCAGGCTCATCTCGGCAATACCTCCCGGCATCATGCCCAAAGTCAGTGAACGCAGATCCAGATGGGTCAGCGCACTCAAACCCAAGGCCGCCACCGTGGCGATCAGCATGGTCAACACCGTGCCGATCAAGGTGCGCCCCATGAACGATGGCGCACGCCGGAAAAACTGCCGGTTGAAGTGACAGCCCAGACCGCTACCGATCAACCATTGGCCGATCTGGCTACCGCCATTGGGCAATCCGATGTGCAAATCCCAGCCGATGCTGACTGCCGCGCTGACCAGCAACGGCCCGAACAGCCAGGGGTTGGGTTGACGCAGGCGTTCCCAGATCCAGGCCGCCAACGCACCAGCGGGAAACAACACTGCCAGCCAGCGCCAATCGATGCTGCCAGCGTGGGAAATCGGCGCACCGTCGCCCAACAAATACTTGAAGGCTGCCGGTACGCACAGCACGACCACCAACACCCGCAAACTCTGCCCCGCCGCCACACGGCTGAGCACAGCACCATTGCGGGCGCCGAGGTTGACCATCTCCCCGGAACCACCGGGCATGCTGGAAAAGAACGCCGTGGCGCGATCTTCACCGGTGCGGCGCATCAGCCACACGCCGACAACCGCCGACAGGCTGGTGACCAACGCACCGAAGAAGATCAGACCGAAATGACTGAGTACCTGCTCGATCACCAGCGGGGTGAAATGCAGGCCGATACCGATACCGACGATCCACTGGCCGCACTTGCGGCCGCCAGGGATTTCGGCCAATTGCCAGGGTGTCAGGCAGCGTACGAGGATGATCGCCAGCAACGAGCCGACCATCCACGGCAAAGGCCAGCCGACCTGGCTGGCGAGGTAACCGCCCAGCAGGCCGACCAGCGGGGTTCCCCACCAGGTTCTGAAGGGTGACCGATCAGACATCGGCGATAACGCGTTGCGCGGCCGAACGTTTGCGCCAGATGCGGATGAGCGGCATCAGCAGCATGATCGCCGTCAGGACCCAGCAACCGAAGGTGATCGGGCTCGACCAGAGGATTTCCAGCGCACCGTTGGAAATCGACAGGGCGCGGCGCAGGTTCTGCTCCATCAGGCCGCCGAGGATGAAGCCCAGCAATACCGGCGACAGCGGGAAGTCCAGCTTGCGCAGGATATAACCGAAGATGCCAATGCCGATCATCAGGAACAGGTCGAACGTTGTCGCGTGCACCGCGTAGACACCAATCCCGGTAATGATCGCGATCACCGGCACCAGGGCCCAGTTCGGCACGGCGAGGATGCGGGTAAAGATGCGGATCATCGGGATGTTGAGGATCACCAGCATCACGTTGGCGATGAACAACGAAGCGATCAGGCCCCATACGATGTCCGGTTGCTGTTGGAACAGCAGCGGGCCCGGAGTGATGTTGTACAGCGACAGGGCGCCGATCATCACCGCCGTGGTGCCGGAACCTGGAACGCCGAGGGTCAGCATCGGCACCAGCGCACCGCAGGCCGCGCCACCGATGGCGGTTTCCGGCGCCGCGAGGCCGCGCATGTCGCCCTGGCCGAAAGTACCCTTGGCACCCGCCATGCGTTTTTCGGTCATGTAGGCCACGGCACTGGCCAGGGTCGCACCGGCACCTGGCAACACGCCCATGATGAAACCCAGTACGCCGCAACGGATGTTCACCACGAACACCGACGCCGCTTCCTTGAAGTTGAACATCATGCGGCCCGTGGCTTTCACCGCTTCCTGGCCGTGGTGGGTTTTTTCCAGCAGCAGGAGGATTTCGCTGATGGAGAACAGGCCCAGCACCAGCACGACGAACTGGATGCCGTCAGTCAGGTGGATGTTGTCCCCGGTGAAGCGATACACACCGCTGTTGGCGTCGATGCCGACGGTCGACAGGAACAGACCGATCAGCGCCGCGATGAACGTCTTCAGCGGACGGTCACCGGCCATGCCGCCGAGACAGACAATCGCAAACACCATCAGTACGAAATATTCCGCCGGGCCGAAGGCAATCGCCCATTTCGCCAGCAGCGGGGCGAACAGCACCATGCCGCAGGTAGCGATAAACGCACCGATGAACGAACTCCATGCCGACAGCGACAGCGCTACACCAGCCAGGCCTTTGCGGGCCATCGGGTAACCGTCGAGGGTGGTCATCACGGTGGACGCTTCGCCCGGGATGTTCAGCAGGATCGAACTGATCCGGCCGCCGTATTCGCATCCCAGGTACACCGCCGCCAGCAGGATAAGTGCCGACTCCGGTGGCAGGCCGAGGGCGAATGCGATCGGGATCAACAGTGCCACGCCGTTGATCGGCCCCAGGCCCGGCAACAGGCCGACCACAGTGCCGATCAGGGTGCCGCACAGTGCAGTCACCAGGTTGTACGGGCTCAGCGCGACGCCGAAACCCTGACCCAAATAGCCAAGAGTATCCATATCAGTTCTCCAGAACGTCGAGCACGCCAAGCGGCAGCGGCACGTCCATCAACTTGTCGAACAGCAGGTAGAGGCCGACGGCCATCAGGCTGATGATCACGATGCTCGGTACCCAGCGGCCGCCATAGAGACGGGCCATGGGCACGCCGATCAGGATGCTGGCGACGATGAAGCCCAGGGGTTCGAAAGTACCGGCGAATACCAGCAACAGCACCACACAGATGCCGATCTTGGTCAGGGTTTCGCGATCCAGCGGCGGCTCGTCAGCACTGTGCTTGATCGGTGCCGGACGGAACACCATGTACAACAGTGCTGAGCCCATCAGGCCGAGCATCAGCAATGGAAAGGCCCGAGGCCCCACCGGTTCGTAGGAAAAAGCCGCTTGGTACGGCCACGCCATCAGCGCGAGGCCGAGGCAGACCAGCAACAGCACCGAAGCAAAAATGCGTTGTAAGAGCATGGGGAACTCCTGTGCCGCGACTCCGCCAAACGGAGCCGCAGCCGCTAGACAGAGGCGATCACTGGATCAGGCCGAACTCTTTGGCCAGCACTTTGTAGTCCGCAACCTGCTTCTTCACGTAGGTGTCCAGCTCCGGGCCGGTCATGGCGAACGGGAAGAGCTCGCGCTGATCGCGCAACTTGGCGAAGTCTTCGGAAGCCAGCAGTTTGTCGAAGGCTGCTTTCCACCAGGCATAGTCTTCATCGCTGACTTTCGGCCCGAGGTAGAAGCCGCGCACCACCGGCCAGACGATGTCGTAGCCTTGCTCGCGGGCAGTCGGAATGTCCTTCATTTCCGGCTCGTCCAGGCGCTTGTCGGCGAACACCGCCAGCAGGCGCATGTCGCCGCTCTGGATGTGCGGCATGGAGTCGGAGATGTCGGTGCTGCCGACCTGGATGTGGCCGCCGAGCAGGGCGGTGGCAATTTCGCCGCCACCTTCGAGGGCAACGTAACGCAGGTCACGCGGGTTGATCCCGGCAGCCTTGGCGATCAGCGCGGTTTGCATCCAGTCCTGGCTGCCGACGGTGCCGCCGGAACCGATCACCACTTTGCTCGGATCTTTCTTCAGTGCCTGGACCAGATCGTCCAGGGTCTTGTAAGGCGAATCGCTCTTCACCGCGATGGCGCCATAGCTGGTGCCAACGGCGGCCAGCCAGCGCACGTTGGTTTCATCGAAACGACCGAACTTGCCTTGGGCCAAGTTCAGCAGCGAACCACTGGACCAGGCCACCAGGGTGCCGGCATCGGCCGGACGCTGGGCGACCACCGCGTTGTACGCCACCGCGCCGACACCGCCGGGCATGTAGGTCACGCGCATCGGTTTGGTCAGCAATTTTTCGTTGAACAGCGCGCTTTGCGCCAGTTTACAGGTCAGGTCGAAACCACCGCCGGGCGAGGCCGGGGCGATGCATTCCGGACGTTTGGGTTCGGCAAGCGCTTGGCCGGTGAACAGCAGGACGCTGGCGGCGAGGGCTAGTTTACGCATTGACAGGTTCATTCAAGTCTCCTTGGGAGTTGTTGTTATTGACGTACTGAATTACCAAAGGGCAACGCTATAGCTCACCAGCAGACGCACTTCATCGGCATCGCGAGCGGAGTAGTTGGAACGGTAGGTGGCATTGCGCAGACGCACGGCGACATCCTTGAGCGCGCCACTTTGTACAACATATTTAATCTCGCTGTTGCGTTCCCACTCTTTGCCTTCGTCACCGTTCTTGAGCTTGATGTTGTCACCGCTCACGTAACGGCTCATGAAGGTCAGACCGGGGACGCCGAGGGTGACGAAGTCGAAGTCATAACGGACTTGCCAGGAGCGCTCTTCGGCGCCGGCAAAGTCGTTGATCTGTACGAAGTTCACCAGGTACGGGTCGGCGCCATCCACATACGGGAACGCGCTGTCGCCGGACATGTGCTGGTAGCCCGCGCTTAGCTTGTGCCCGCTCAAGGCGTAACTCACCAGGCCGTTGAGGGATTTGTTGTCGATCTTGCCGCCACGGGCCTCGCCCTGGTCGTCACTGATGGCAAACCGCAGGTCGGTGCCAAAGGTGCCGGGGCCAAATGGCTGCGAGGCGATCAAACCGAGGAAATGCTGGTTGTAGACTTCATCGAGTTGCGCGAAGTGGTAGCTGCCGGTGATCTTGTCGGTGAGCTTGTAGTCCAGGCCGCCAAAATCAAAGTGCTTGCCGGCCACGGTGCCAGCGAAACGGCCGTTCTTGTTGTTGAGGGCAATGTCCTCGAAGTCGGTGCTGTCGCGGTCCTTGGCTTTGTCCAGACGACCGCCGGTAAAGGTCAGGTTCTTGATCTCCTTGGAGGTCAGCATGCCGCCTTCAAAGGTCTGCGGCAGGATGCGCCCGTCGTTGGGCTTGAGGATCGGCAGTTCCGGAATCAGGGTGCCGATCTTCAGCTCGCTGGCGGAGATCTTCACTTTGCCGGTCAGGCCGAGCTTGGAGTATTCGTCGACGGCGCGCCCATCGTCGGTCGGCAGCAGGCCAGTACCGGTACGGTCCGGGCTCGAATCGAGCTTGACCCCCAACATGCCCAGCGCATCGACACCGAACCCCACGGTGCCATCGGTGTAGCCTGATTTCAGATTGAGCATGAAACCCTGGGCCCACTCGTCACGCTTGGACTGTTGGGCACTGGTACCGTCGCGATAATCGCGATTGAAGTACATGTTGCGGGTTTCGAAAGTGGCCGAGCTGTCTTCGAAGAATGCGGCCTGGCTCAAGGGTGAAAAGCCGGCAAGGGCGGCAGCGCTGGCAAGCGCAGTGTGGCTGAAACGGGAGAGGCGGGCAGGCGCGATAGCCTGGGTCTGCAGGGACTGCATGGATGACTTACTCCGTTTATTGTTCTTATTTGTCGAAAACGCTTCGAGGCGTTTTTCGTATCGCTGTGTGGCTGCAGCGACGGCAGTCGAAACTGTCCGTGGCTGGACTGTAACGGGCTAACCTTTCGCTAACCTTTCAGCTGACTTTCACGGTTTTCGGGCTTCACAGCGGCGGTTGCGGCTGTAAACTTCGCGCCAGAGAATGGCGTCGACCATCCCGGAATGAGGTAAAGATCCATGCGTGTTCTGCTCGTCGAAGACCATTTGCAGCTCGCCGAAAGTGTCGCCCAGGCGCTCAAGAGCACCGGGCTGACCGTGGACGTTCTGCACGATGGCGTGGCAGCCGACCTGGCGCTGGGCAGCGAGGAATACGCCATGGCGATCCTCGACGTCGGCTTGCCGCGCATGGATGGTTTCGAAGTGCTGGCGCGTTTGCGGGCGCGGGGCAAGAACCTGCCGGTGTTGATGCTGACCGCCCGCAGCGACGTCAAGGATCGGGTCCACGGCCTGAACCTCGGCGCCGACGACTACCTGGCCAAGCCATTTGAGCTGACCGAACTCGAAGCCCGGGTCAAAGCCTTGTTGCGCCGCAGTGTGCTGGGCGGTGAACGCATTCAGCGTTGCGGTGTGCTGGCCTATGACCTGGAAACCCGGCGTTTCACCCTCGGCGAAGAATTGCTGACCCTGACCTCCCGCGAACAGGCCGTACTCGAAGCCCTGATCGCACGCCCCGGTCGGGTGATGAGCAAGGAACAACTGGCTTCTCAAGTATTCGGCCTCGACGAAGAAGCCAGCCCCGATGCCATCGAAATCTACGTGCACCGCCTGCGCAAGAAACTCGACGGCCAGCCGGTCGCCATCGTGACCTTCCGCGGCCTCGGTTATTTGCTGGAAAGCCGCGATGCATAAGCCCAGCAGCCTGCGCTGGCGGTTGCTGTGGAACCTGGCGCTGTTGCTGGTGGTGTTGATGCTGGCCAGTGGTTTGAGCGCCTACTGGAACGGGCGCGAAGCCGCCGACACGGCCTATGACCGGACCCTGCTGGCCTCGGCGCGAACCATCGCCGCCGGCGTCTCCCAGCGCGACGGCACCCTGAGTGCCGACGTGCCCTACGTGGCTCTCGATACTTTTGCCTACGACAGTGCCGGGCGAATTTTCTACCTGGTCAACGACATCAATCAGAAGCTGATTTCCGGTTACGAAAACCTGCCCGCGCCGCCGCCGGGAACGCCGCGCACCGATGACTATCCGGCGCTGGCACGTTTCTACAACGCCCAATACCGCGGGCAGAACGTGCGCGTGGTGAGCCTGCTCAAACCCGTGAGCGAGCCGAACATGAACGGCATGGCGGAAATTCGCGTGGCGGAAACCGATGAAGCGCGCGTCAGCATGGCCCGCAGCCTGGCGACAGATACTTTGCTGCGACTGGGCATGCTGGCGGGTGGGGCGTTGATGTTGGTGTGGTTCGCGGTGAGTGCCGCGTTGCGCCCGCTGGAGCGCTTGCGCACAGCGGTGGAAGAGCGCCAGCCGGACGATCTGCGCCCCTTGCCGTTGGTGGAAGTGCAGCGCGAATTGTGGCCGCTGGTGCGCGCCCTCAATCACTTTACCGAGCGCTTGCGCGGGCAGTTCGAGAAGCAGGCGCAATTCATCGCCGATGCCGCCCACGAACTGCGCACGCCGTTGGCGGCGCTCAAAGCGCGACTGGAACTGGGCATGCGCTCGGCCGAGCCCGATACCTGGCGCAGCACGCTGGAGACCGCCGCCCAGGGCACTGATCGCTTGACCCATCTGGCCAATCAGTTGCTTTCCCTGGCACGGGTCGAAAATGGCGCCCGGGCGATTGCCGAGGGTGGCGCGCAGTTACTCGACCTGAGTCAATTGGCTCGGGAACTGGGCATGGCCATGGCGCCGTTGGCCCACAAGCGTGGTATCGCGCTGGCGCTGGAGGCGGATGAACCGGTCTGGCTGCGGGGTGAACCGACGTTATTGAACGAACTGCTGAGCAATCTGGTGGATAACGCACTGGCTCACACGCCGCCGGGTGGCAACGTGATTCTGCGGGTCTCGGCGCCCGCCGTGCTGGAAGTCGAAGATGATGGCCCCGGCATACCGCTTGAAGAACGCGATCGGGTATTCGAGCGCTTTTACCGACGCAATCAGCAAGTGGCCGGTTCCGGATTGGGTCTGGCGATTGTCGGTGAGATCTGCCGCGCGCATCTGGCGCAGATCAGCTTGCATGATGGCGAGCACGCGGGGTTGAAGGTGCGGGTGAGTTTTGTTGCGGGGGATTGATCAGACCTACTGTGGCGAGGGAGCTTGTCGGATCGCCGCACCGTCCCGTTGGACTGCGCAGCAGTCCCTATTTTGGGGCCGCTTCGCGCCCCAGCGGGAGCAAGCTCCCTCGCCACAATGATCAGTAAAACATTGTGCGTATTTCTTCCAGATCGGCGCACATCGCCTTGTCGTCAAAGTCGATTCCGAGTGCCTTGTAGGCCGGTACATTCAGTGCATCGGCACGGGCGAGCGGGTGGTCGGTGTCCTGCAGGCAATACAGGCTGGCCACCTGCACCAGATCCACATAGTCGACCTGCGCAGACTGGCGCTTGAAGTTCAGGTATAGCTGCGGCACTTGCACCAGCATGTCGGGAAATTCCCAGACCTTGAGCAGTTTTTCGCCGATCAGCGGATGAATCTGGTCGATCACATGGTTGAGGCTGACCGGGTCGGACAGCAGCTCATAGTGGTCTTCGGCGTAGGTCAGGATCGGCAGCACGCCGATCTGATGCACCAGCCCGCCAAGGGCCGCCTGATCGGGCTTGAGTCGGGTGTGGCGGCGGCACAGGGCGTAGCTGACGCCGGCGATTTCCAGGCTTTTACGCCAGACATCGCGCATCTTCTGTTCCACCACGTCGGAGCGGGCATGGAAAATCTGCTCCATGACCAGGCCGATCGCCAGGTTACAGCTGTAGTTGATGCCCAGGCGGGTGATCGCGGTATGCAGATCGGTCACTTCCTGGGTCGCGCGCAACAGTGGGCTGTTGACCACTTTGATCAGGCGTGCTGACAACGCGGTATCACGGCCGATCACTTTGCTCAGGGTACTGACGCTGACTTCCGGGTTTTCCGCGGCCTTGCGAATCTGCAGGGCCACTTCCGGTAACGTTGGCAGAACCAGGTCATCGTTATTGATGGCCTCAACCAAATCCTTTTGGACCTTTTCCGCCAGCTCGCTCATTTAGTCTCTCTAGGTGTCGCGCCAAGTGTTGCCGTTATTGCTGGATTTCGCGATCGCGGTCCAGTTCATAAGGCAGGTCGAGCAGCTGCAAGGACGGCCCTTCGAGCGCGCCCAGGTGGATGTCCCCACTGTCTGCTGCTTCGGCTTGCAACACCGCCAGGAGTTCAATGTTTTGCCCGGCACGGGCAGCCAGCACCACTTCGCCGATGGAGCTGCCGTGGGTCGGGGAAAACAGCGGGGTACCCGGTTCAGGCAGTTCGCCAGCAGCCAGTTGCAGGCGATACAGGCGGCGCTTGAGTTTGCCCAGGTACTGCATTCGCGCGACGATTTCCTGCCCGGTGTAGCAACCTTTCTTGAAGCTCACGCCACCGACCGCTTGCAGGTTGAGCATCTGCGGGATGAACAACTCGCGGGTGCCGGGCATGACCTGGCCGATCCCCGCGCGGACCTGGCCCAGCTGCCATTGATTCAGATCGCCTTCGCTCAGCACCGCCGACAGCTTGCCTTTGACCGCATCGGCTTGACCGGCGGCGACCCACAGTTCGGCGCGTTCAGGCGAGACACGGATGGCGATCAGCCCATCGTTGCGCACGACGCTGTCGGTTTCTGCCGGCAGGTCCAGCCCGAGGCTGGCCAGTGCAGTATCGCCATGCTCAACGCCGAAGCGGACCCAGGCGGCACTTTCGTCGGTCAGTTTCGACTTGGAAAACACCGCGTATTTTTTCAGGTCCGCCAATTGCGGTTCGAGCAATTCGGTGGCCATGGCCAGGATCACGCCGTCCCCTTCGAGCAGGATGCGGAAACTCGATTGCATCCGGCCTTTTTGCGTGCAGCGGGCACCGAGGCTGGCCCGGGAGTCGCTCAGGTTGTTGAGGTTGCAGGTCAGTTGGCCTTGCAGGAATTTGCTGGCGTCCGCGCCGCGGACCGCGAGAACACCTTCATGAGAAAGGGTGCAGAAAAAAGCAGAGTCGGCCATGGGTCATCGCAGGGTAAAGAGTCTGGCGGACATCATAAGGGGGCGCCTTGGAAATGGGTAGTTCACAAAGGATCATCGGCGACCGACCAAAGCCGACTGTTCGACGGGGCGCGGGCCTGTATACTTGCGGCCTATTTGAGGAGCGCTCCATGGTCGAAGATGTTGAACTGAACCGCCTCTACTGGCACAGCCGCCGCGGCATGCTTGAGCTTGACGTGTTGCTGGTGCCGTTTGTGAAAGAGGTTTACCGGCACCTCAACGAGGTTGATCGCGCCTGCTACGTCAGGTTGCTCGAATGCGAAGATCAGGACATGTTCGGCTGGTTCATGGAACGCAGCGAATCGGAAGATCCTGAGCTGCAACGCATGGTTCGCATGATCCTGGATCGTGTCCAGCCCAAGTAATGGGTTCGAATGCCGCTGGCAAGCCTCACGGCAGTTGCTGGCGGCGTATCTTCTGGCCCAGCTGTTCGCGTTGGGTTCTTTGTTTTTACTGTCAATTCCGGTCTGGGCCAGCGCGCTCGGCGTCGTGCTGTGCGTGGCTCACGGAGTCTGGTTGTTACCCCGGCAAATCCTGCTGACCCACCCGCAGGCCTTTTGCGGCTTGCGGCGCGATGCCGATGGCTGGCAGTTGTGGAGTCGGGCCAAGGGTTGGCAGCCCGTGCAATTGAGGCCGGATAGCCTGGCGCTGCCGCTGGTGGTGGTACTGCGTTTTCGACTACGTGGCGAGCGCCGGGTCCGGGCCATTTGCGTGCCCCGGGATGCGCAGACGGCGGATGTGCACCGACGCCTGCGGGTCCGGCTCAAATTCAGCCGACGTAGGTGGGCGGCACCAGAATAGTGTCCAGCGCGACCGGCAACATGTTCGGGTAGTCGAGGGTGTAATGCAGACCACGGCTTTCCTTGCGCTCCATGGCTGACAGAATCATCAGCTCGGCCACTTGGGCCAGGTTGCGCAGCTCGATCAAATCCCGGCTGACCTTGTAGTTGCTATAGAACTCGTCGATTTCATCCAGCAACAGTTGCACGCGGTGTTGCGCCCGTTGCAGACGCTTGTTGGTGCGCACGATGCCAACGTAGTCCCACATGAATCGCCGCAGTTCATCCCAGTTGTGCGCAATGATCACGTCTTCATCGGAATCGGTGACCTGGCTCGCATCCCAGGCGGGAAGGGGGGTTGGCATCGGAATCAGGGGCAGCTGTTCGAGAATGTCCGCTGCCGCCGAGCGGGCGTAGACGAAACATTCCAGCAGCGAGTTGCTGGCCATGCGGTTGGCGCCGTGCAGGCCGGTGAAACTGGTTTCGCCAATGGCGTACAGCCCCGGCACATCGGTGCGCCCCTGTTGATCGACCATCACGCCGCCGCAGGTGTAGTGCGCCGCCGGGACCACCGGAATCGGTTGTTTGGTGATGTCGATGGAAAATTCCAGGCAGCGTTCGTACACCGTCGGGAAGTGCGTCTTGATGAAGGCTTCGGGCTTGTGGCTGATGTCCAGATAGACGCAATCGATACCCAGGCGCTTCATTTCATGGTCGATGGCCCGGGCGACGATATCCCGTGGCGCCAACTCGGCCCGAGGATCGAAGCGCTGCATGAAGCGCTCGCCGTTGGGCAGCTTCAGGTGGGCACCTTCGCCTCGCAGGGCTTCGGTAACCAGGAAGCTCTTGGCTTGCGGGTGATACAGGCAAGTAGGGTGGAACTGGTTGAACTCCAGGTTCGCCACCCGGCAGCCCGAGCGCCAAGCCATGGCGATGCCATCGCCGCAGGCGCCGTCAGGGTTACTGGTGTAGAGATAAACCTTGGCCGCTCCACCGGAGGCGAGGATCACAAAGCGCGCGCCGTAGGTGTCGACTTCGCCGGTACCGCGATTGAGCACATAAGCGCCGAGGCAGCGATCACCTTCGAGTCCCAGGCGTTTCTCGGTGATCAGGTCAACCGCAACCCGCTGTTCCAGCAGTTCGATGTTCGGTCGTTTCCGGGCCTGGTCGAGCAGGGTGGTGAAAATGGCAGCGCCGGTGGCATCGGCGGCGTGAATGATGCGCCGATGGCTGTGACCGCCCTCGCGGGTCAGGTGGAACTCGAACCCGCCATCTTCGGTACTCGACTGTTCATCGCGGGTAAAGGGCACGCCCTGGTCGATCAGCCATTGAATCGCTTCCCTGCTGTGCTCGACGGTGAAGCGCACGGCGTCCTCATGGCACAGGCCGCCGCCGGCATTGAGTGTGTCGTCGACATGGGATTCAACGGTGTCGGTGTCGTCCAGCACGGCCGCAACGCCGCCCTGGGCCCAGAAAGTCGAGCCATTGGCGAGGTTGCCCTTGCTCAGAACAGCAATGCGCAAATGACCGGGCAAGGTCAGCGCAAGGCTCAAGCCGGCAGCGCCGCTGCCAATTACCAGAACATCGTGTTGAAACTGTTGGCTCATTTCAGGATTCCGCTCAAAGCGACCCGGATCGGGGGTGGCGCAGCTGGACAGGCGAGTCAAGGCAGCCGCACAGCCCACTAGTATATAGAGGGGGGGAGCGGCACAATACCCGAGCTAGCATGGCATTGTGAAACTACTGTGACGCAAAACATCGGTCGCTTCGTCGGATGTTTTTCTGCCCGTTGGGCGCGAGAATGGCTGTATCGCCGATTTAACAGCCATTTTCCCTTCACGGTTGCACAATGTCGATTCGGTGCAACTATAAATATTTGGAACTTTTGCCAAAGGGCCAAGATCAATAGACGGTTGCCTGAAACAAGGGACAGTGTCGGCTTCAGTGCGGGATTGCAGTTCGATCCTTGCCGAAGAATCCGATGACAAGATTATCCGCGCAGCCGGGTCAACTCGTGCTGCGCTTTTCGTGCGTGCCAAATCAGAGCCCGCAGGAAACTTGCCTGGAGGGGGAGAACTTTTGCGAAAAGCCCGAGTCTATGTTTGCAAGTCTGGTGGTTTACTTCTGCAATCCTCCTCCGAGCTCATCGAGGAGTGTTCATGCTAACCCAGGAAGAGGATCAGCAACTGGTCGAACGCGTTCAGCGCGGCGACAAGCGTGCTTTCGATCTGCTAGTGCTGAAATACCAGCACAAAATTCTCGGGTTGATCGTGCGTTTCGTGCACGACACCCATGAAGCCCAGGATGTGGCACAAGAAGCCTTTATCAAGGCGTACCGTGCACTTGGAAATTTTCGCGGAGACAGCGCGTTTTATACGTGGCTTTACCGCATCGCCATCAACACGGCGAAAAACTATCTGGTTTCACGCGGCCGTCGGCCGCCGGATAGCGATGTCAGTTCCGAGGATGCAGAGTTCTACGATGGCGATCATGGCCTCAAGGATCTCGAGTCGCCAGAACGGGCTTTGCTGCGGGATGAGATCGAAGGCACCGTCCATCGAACCATTCAGCAACTGCCGGAAGATTTGCGTACGGCTTTAACTTTACGTGAGTTTGATGGTCTGAGTTACGAGGACATTGCGAGTGTCATGCAATGTCCGGTAGGCACCGTGCGCTCCCGGATCTTCCGCGCCCGGGAGGCCATCGACAAAGCCCTGCAGCCGTTGTTGCAGGAAAACTAAAGACAGCGGCGACAGCCAAGAGAGGAACGCCATGAGTCGTGAAGCCCTGCAGGAATCGCTGTCCGCAGTGATGGATAACGAAGCGGACGAATTGGAATTGCGTCGGGTATTGAATGCCTGTGACGATGTTGAAACCCGTGAAACATGGGCTCGTTATCAGATCGCTCGGGCAGTGATGCACAAGGATCTGCTGCTTCCACGCCTGGATATCGCTGCGGCTGTTTCTGCTGCCTTGGCTGACGAAGCCGTACCGGCAAAAGCTTCCCGTGGTCCATGGCGCAGCCTGGGTCGTCTGGCGGTCGCAGCTTCGGTGACCCTGGCGGTGCTGGCCGGTGTGCGTTTGTACAACCAGGATGAGATCGCCGGTGTCGAACTGGCCCAGCAATCCAGTCAACCCGCGCTGGCCGTTCCTCAAGTAAAAGGCCCAGCCGTTTTGGCAGGCTACAATGAGAGTTCGGATGCTACTGGCCCAATGGCCAACGGCGTATTGCAAGGTCAACCAGGCTGGCATGATCAGCGTCTGCCAGGTTACTTGCGCCAACACGCACAACAGGCTGCACTGAAAGGCACTGAGAGCGCTCTGCCTTACGCTCGTGCCGCAAGCCTGGAAAACCGTTAAGGAGGATCATGCGCGCCATACCTCTACTTTCGCTTCTGCTCAGCGGCTGGTTCATCGTTCCAGCCCAAGCCGATGAAGCCCAGGACTGGTTGACCCGCCTGGGCCAGGCAGAGCAACAGCAAAGCTTTCAGGGTACTTTCGTCTACGAGCGTAACGGTAGTTTTTCTACCCATAACATCTGGCACCGCGTCCAGGATGGAAAGGTCCGCGAGCGATTGATCCAGCTCGACGGTTCCGCTCAGGAAGTCGTTCGCATTGATGGGCAAACTCAATGCGTCAGCGGCACGCTGATAGCAGGGCTTGGGGACTCCCCCAACTCCGCTGCCCGTGCACTCGATCCTCAAAAGCTCAAGAGTTGGTATGACCTCGCCGTCATCGGCAAGTCGCGTGTCGCCGGGCGTTCGGCGGTGATCGTATCGCTCACACCCCGCGATCAACACCGCTACGGTTTTGAACTGCATCTGGATAAAGAGACCGGCCTGCCTCTGAAGTCTTTGCTATTGGACGACAAGGGGCGGTTGTTGGAGCGCTTCCAGTTCACACAACTGGATACCGCTGACGTTCCTTCCGAAAAAGACCTGCAGGCCAGTAATGATTGCAAGCCAGTCAATCTTGAAAGTGACAAGGCTTCTGCCGTCAAGTCTGCCCAGGTCTGGCGCTCCGACTGGTTGCCGCCCGGCTTCGAGTTGACCAGCAGCACCGCTCGCAAGGATCCGGAGACCAAAACCCAGGTCAATAGCCTGATGTATGACGACGGTCTGACGCGCTTTTCGGTATTCCTCGAGCCGTTGAATGGCGCAACAGTCACTGACACCCGCACTCAGTTGGGGCCCACCGTTGCCGTTTCCCGGCGCTTGGCCACGGCACAGGGCGACATGATGGTGACCGTCGTCGGCGAGATACCGGTCGGTACTGCTGAACGGATAGCGCTTTCGATGCGCACCGACACCGCTGCAACCAAGCAGTGAGCTGAATTCGAAATGTTTCGTGAGCATTTCAATTTGCAAAAATCCCGTAAATTTCTTATAGGTCAGAGCCCCTCGGCTCTGGCCTTGTTTGTTGTTCCCGGAACAAAAATACCGGCGTATTGTTCCCGGTGTTCCTTGCTCCATATCGCTTAACCCTGCTCGTCGTAACGGGAGCCGTATGTCGATACCACGCTTGAAGTCTTACCTTTCCATTATTGCCACCGTGCTGGTGCTCGGTCAGGCGGTCACCGCCCAAGCGGTCGAGTTGCCTGACTTTACGCAATTGGTCGAACAGGCCTCGCCTGCAGTCGTGAACATCAGTACCACGCAAAAGCTGCCGGATCGCAAAGTCAGCCAACAAATGCCCGATCTCGAAGGCTTGCCGCCAATGTTGCGCGAATTCTTCGAACGGGGCATGCCGCCACAATCGCGCTCACCTCGCGACCGACAGCGCGAGGCAACGTCCCTGGGCTCGGGTTTCATCATCTCTACTGATGGCTATATCCTGACCAACAACCACGTGATCGCCGATGCTGACGAAATCCTCGTCCGCCTGGCTGATCGCAGCGAAATGAAAGCCAAGCTGATCGGTACCGATCCACGTTCCGACGTGGCGCTGCTGAAAATCGAAGGCAAGGATCTGCCAGTGCTCAAGCTCGGTAAATCCCAGGACCTGAAGGCCGGCCAATGGGTTGTCGCGATCGGTTCGCCATTCGGCTTTGACCACACAGTGACCCAAGGCATCGTCAGTGCCGTCGGTCGCAGCCTGCCGAACGAAAACTATGTGCCGTTCATCCAGACCGACGTGCCGATCAACCCGGGTAACTCGGGTGGCCCGCTGTTCAACCTGAACGGTGAGGTGGTCGGGATCAACTCGCAGATCTATACCCGCTCCGGTGGCTTCATGGGCGTGTCGTTTGCAATCCCGATCGACGTGGCCATGGATGTTTCCAATCAGCTGAAATCCGGTGGCAAGGTCAGCCGTGGCTGGCTGGGCGTCGTGATTCAGGAAGTGAGCAAGGACCTGGCCGAGTCGTTCGGTCTGGAGAAACCGGCCGGTGCACTGGTTGCCCAAATCCAGGATGATGGTCCGGCTGCCAAGGGTGGCCTGCAGGTTGGCGACGTGATCCTGAGCATGAACGGTCAGCCAATCGTTATGTCGGCCGACCTGCCGCACCTCGTTGGCGCATTGAAGGCTGGTGCAAAAGCCAATCTGGAAGTGATCCGTGACGGCAAGCGCAAGAACGTCGAACTGACCGTCGGTGCAATTCCGGAAGAAGGCAAGGAGATGGGCGCCGAGCCAAAATCCAGCATCGAGCGCAGCAGCAATCGCCTCGGTGTTTCCGTGGTCGAGTTGACTGACGACCAGAAGAAAACATACGACCTCAAAGGTGGTGTGGTGATCAAGGAAGTGCAGGACGGTCCTGCAGCCATGATCGGCTTGCAACCGGGTGATGTGATCACCCACCTGAACAACCAGGCCATCGGTTCCACCAAGGAGTTCGCGGACATCGCCAAGGCGCTGCCAAAGAACCGCTCGGTGTCGATGCGGGTACTACGTCAGGGTCGTGCGAGCTTCATTACCTTCAAGCTGGCTGAATAACCCGGTTGTTGGATGAATAAAAACCGCCTCGAAAGAGGCGGTTTTTTTGTGTCCGGACTTTTTGTCTCCGGGGCGTCAGCCCATCATGTCCTTGATCATTCGCTCCTGTTCCATCAGCTCGCGTTGCCGCGCGTCGATTCGCGAAGACAGCGGGAAGTTGCTGCCGGCCTTGCGTTTGGCGAAGTCCAGCTGCTGAATGGCCTGTTTGTAGTCCCCGACCAGCGCAAAATATTCGGCGCGAGCCTGATGCAGGCCGATGATATTGCCCGACAGGCCGCGCGTCTCGGCAACCTGATACCACACGTCCGGATCATCCGGACGCGATTTGAGCAGGCTTTCGAGGGCTTTCTCCGCATCCGCGGCGCGGTTCTGCTTCAGCAGCAGGTCGACGCGCACCTGATTCAGCGGATAGTTGCCAGGGTACTGGGCCATCAACCGGTCAACCCGGGACTGGGCGTCCGGCAGGCGATTGTTAGTGATGTCCAGGTCGACCTGAGCCAGGTTGTAGATGATCTCGTTGGGTGCCTTGGCCAGTAGCAGCTTGAGGTTTTCCCGTGCTTCGTTCAGTTGACCGCCCTTGATCTGGGCAATCGCCAGGCCGTAGCGCGCCACGTCGCTTTTCGGGTTTTCGTCGAGCTGGGCGCGGAAGCGCTTGGCACCGAGACCCGGGGTCTCTTCATAGATCAGCTGGACTCGCGCGCGGATCAGTTGGTAGCGCATGCTGTCTTCGATGCCGCCCTGTGGCGCCTGTTCGGCGCGGTTGCGGGTGTCGGCGATACGCGATTCGGTGACCGGGTGAGTCAGCAGGAATTCCGGTGGCTTGGCATCGTAGCGGTACTGACGCATCAGGCGTTCGAACATGGTGGGCATCGACCGGGGGTCATAACCGGCCTTTTCCAGATTGAGAATGCCGATGCGGTCGGCTTCCTGTTCGTTCTGGCGGGAGAATCGCCGTTGTTCCTGAATGGCCGCTGCCTGTGTGCCGGCAATGGCCGCGATCCCGGCATCACCGGCGCCCGCGGCTGCGATCACGATACCGGCCAGCAATGCGGCCATCATGGGTACTTGCATGCGTTGCTGTGCCTCTACGCCCCGGGCAAAGTGGCGCTGCGACAAGTGAGCCAATTCGTGCGCCAGTACCGAAGCGTATTCGCCTTCGGTCTGGGCGTTGAGGAACAAACCTCCGTTCACCCCGACGATCCCGCCCGGCGCGGCAAAGGCGTTGAGCTGCGGGCTGTTGATCAGGATGAATTCCAGGCGCCGGTCAGTGACCTGGCTGGTCTCCACCAGTCGGTAAACGCTGGATTCCACGTAATCCTTGAGCTGCGGATCGTTGAGCTGCGAAACCTGACTGCGCAACATTGCCAGCCAGGCGCGGCCGAGCTGGTATTCCTGTTGCGGTGAGACAATGGCAGAACTGGCGTCGCCGAGTGACGGCAGGTCGTCGGCGAAGCCCGGTGAGGCGAGCAGGCAAGCGAGCGTCAG
Source organism: Pseudomonas sp. GL-B-12 (assembly GCF_019955895.1). NCBI lineage: Bacteria > Pseudomonadati > Pseudomonadota > Gammaproteobacteria > Pseudomonadales > Pseudomonadaceae > Pseudomonas > Pseudomonas sp. GL-B-12. Next base: position 7,199 of record NZ_JAHBCX010000042.1, on the reverse strand, counting down.
CAGGGTAGGGCGCAAAAATGTCATGCACAAAGCCTTAGTCGACAAAGACCTTACTGTAGCCGGACACCGGCGTTGCGACCAGATATTCTAGGCTACTCAACCACCTGACCCGGAGTGATGCAATGACCGACGCTGTAGAGCATGACGTTGAACTGGATGCCAGTGGCCTGAATTGCCCGTTGCCGTTGCTCAAGGCCAAGATGGAGCTCAACCGGTTGGCCAGTGGTGCGGTACTCAAGGTCATCGCCACCGACGCGGGTTCGCAGCGCGACTTTCGCACCTTTGCCCGATTGGCCGGTCATACCCTGCTTCGTGAAGAAGATGAAGCGGGTGTTTACCGCTACTGGTTGAAAAAAGCCTGAAATCGGCTGCGTTTACTCCTAAGGATTATTGATGTTCAAAGTGTTACGCGACTGGATTCAGCGCTATTTCTCCGATGAAGAAGCGGTGGTGCTGGCTGTCCTGCTGTTTCTGGCATTCACCGTCGTACTGACCCTGGGCGGTATGCTGGCGCCGGTGCTCGCGGGCATGGTGCTGGCGTATCTGATGCAGGGGCTGGTGGTGACCCTCGAGCGCCTGCGCGTGCCGGGTTGGGTCGCGGTGGGGCTGGTCTTTGCGTTATTCATGGGGTTGTTGCTGGTATTCATCGTGGTTGTCGTGCCGTTGCTGTGGCACCAGTTGATTACGTTGTTCAATGAGTTGCCCGGCATGCTTGCCAAGTGGCAGTCACTCTTGTTGCTGCTGCCTGAGCGCTATCCGCACCTGGTATCCGATGAGCAAGTGCTGCGGGCCATTGAAGTGGCGCGGGGCGAAATCGGCAAGTTTGGTCAGTGGGCGCTCACGTTCTCGCTATCGAGCCTGCCATTGCTTGTAAACATCATGATCTATCTGGTGCTGGTGCCGATCCTGGTGTTTTTCTTCCTCAAGGATCGGGCCATGATCGGCCAGTGGGTGCGCGGTTACCTGCCCCGTGAACGGGCGTTGATCACCCGGGTCGCCCATGAAATGAACCGGCAGATCGCCAACTACATTCGCGGCAAGGTCATCGAAATCTTCATTTGCGGTGGCGTGACGTACATCGCCTTCGTTGTTCTTGAACTCAACTACGCGGCGCTGCTGGCACTGCTGGTGGGGATTTCGGTGGTGGTGCCTTACGTCGGCGCCGTGGTGGTGACCGTGCCCGTGTTTCTGATTGCGCTGTTCCAGTGGGGCTGGAGCGATCAGTTCATATACTTGATGGCGGTTTACGGGATCATTCAGACGCTGGATGGCAACGTGCTGGTGCCCTTGCTGTTCTCGGAGGCGGTCAACCTGCACCCGGTGGCGATCATCTGCGCGGTGCTGCTGTTTGGCGGGTTGTGGGGCTTCTGGGGGGTGTTCTTTGCGATTCCCCTGGCGACGCTGTTCAAGGCTGTGCTGGACGCTTGGCCGCGCAAGGAGCCGGTGGTATCGCCACTGCTTTAAGTCGGTGGAGATAAAAAAATCGCAGCTCATGGCTGCGATTTTTTTGAGGTACTCAGGCCTTGTTCAGTGCCTGAGCAGCCGCCAAAACGGCATCAACATGCCCCGGCACCTTCACGCCGCGCCATTCCTGACGCAGCACGCCTTTGGCGTCGATCAGGAACGTGCTGCGATCCACGCCCATGTATTCCTTGCCGTAGAGCTTTTTCAGCTTGATCACGTCGAACAGCTGGCAGATGGCTTCGTCCTTGTCGCTGATCAGCTCAAAGGGAAATTCCTGTTTGCACTTGAAGTTCTCGTGGGATTTCAGGCTGTCGCGAGACACGCCGAACACTTCGGTATTGGCGGCCTTGAACGCAGCGTACTGATCACGAAAGCCTTGCCCTTCGGTCGTGCAGCCCGGCGTGCTGTCCTTGGGGTAGAAGTAGATCACCACCTGCTTGCCTTTCAGGCCGGCGAGGCTGACGGTTTGCCCGCTGGTGGCGGGGGCTTCGAAATCGGCAACCGGTTGGTCGATGGCAACGGCCATGAAAGCTTCCTTACATTGGGTTCTGTGGGCGCCAGGGTTCGATCAGGGCATCGAGATTCAGCGCGTCGGCAAAATCCAGGAACTGATCGCGCAGCCAGCTGATTTGCACGCCGGCCGGCAAGGTCACGGTAAACGTGGCGTTGAGCATGGTGCCGCCGGTCTGCGGAGCCTGATAGGTGTCGCAGGTCAGGTTTTCCAGCTCGACATTGTGGTCCATGAAGAACTGGCACAGCTCGTTGATGATGTCCGAGCGGTAGGCCGAGCTGACATAAGCGACGTACGGCAGGGCCTGGGGGCGGTTTTCAAGGGCCGCGCTGCGCACCACGTTGACCGTGAACGCATGCCGCTTGGCCAGTACTGGCAGGCTGCCTTCCAGGCGCGCCAAGGCATCCCAGCTACCGGAGATTTCCAGTACCAGCGCACTGCATTCGCCATGACGGGTCAGGCGAGAGGTGACAACGGCGCAGCGGTTTTCATGGCTGGCGCGGCACAGGACGTTGGTCAGCTCCATGGGGTTGGCGCCGAGGGCACTGATAACAAGGAATTGTTCGCGAACTGTGGGGGTGGACATGCAGCATTCCTAAAGCGATGAGCGGTCGATACGTCCAAAGGGCGTTTTGTCGGGAACGAGCCTGCGGATGCGAATTCAGAAAACCCCAAGCGGCAGGTTGCGACGTGCTCCTGCGGGGCGGGAGCGAGAGGCGGCAACGCTGGATCAGGGCTTGTGATGCCGAAAATGGAGGCTGAAACCCGACGGACGAGCTTGTCTGTACCGATCAAAGTCTGAAGGGTAGCGAAAACCGGCGCCTAGGGGAATGGCGGCAGCACAGTACTTCGCTTGTGCAAGCATCTTGGCGCCAGTACCATTACGGCTCTCTTTTTCCGGCAGGAGCGGTTTCATGATTGCGGGCAGTATGGTGGCACTGGTCACACCCATGGATGCACAGGGGCGTCTTGACTGGGACAGCCTCAGCAAACTCGTGGACTTCCACCTTGAAAACGGCACCCATGCCATTGTCGCCGTCGGCACCACCGGCGAATCGGCAACCCTCGACGTCAACGAGCACATCGCGGTCATCCGTGCTGTGGTCAAGCAGGTCAATGGTCGCATTCCGGTGATCGCCGGTACCGGCGCCAATTCGACCCGCGAAGCCGTCGAATTGACCCGTAATGCCAAGGAAGCCGGCGCCGATGCCTGCCTGCTGGTAGTGCCGTACTACAACAAGCCGACCCAGGAAGGCCTGTACCTGCACTTCAAGCACATCGCCGAAGCGGTCGACATTCCGCAGATTCTCTATAACGTTCCCGGCCGCACCTCCTGCGACATGCAGGCCGAAACCGTGATCCGCCTGTCCACCGTGCCGAACATCATCGGTATCAAGGAAGCGACCGGCGACCTCAAGCGCGCCAAGGCCATCCTCGATGGCGTAAGCAAGGACTTCATCGTCCTTTCCGGCGATGATCCGACCGCGGTCGAGCTGATCCTAATGGGCGGCAAGGGCAACATCTCCGTCACTGCCAACGTCGCTCCGCGTGAAATGGCTGATTTGTGCGAGGCCGCCCTCAAGGGTGATGCCGAGACTGCCCGGGCAATCAACGAAAAACTGATGCCGCTGCACAAGGACCTGTTCATCGAAGCCAACCCGATTCCGGTGAAGTGGGCTTTGGTTGAAATGGGCCTGATGCACGAAGGCATTCGCCTGCCGTTGACCTGGCTGAGCGCACCTTGTCACGAAACGCTGCGCACGGCCCTGCGCCAGTGCGGCGTCCTGGTTTAATTGAGGAAGTACAACGCATGAAGCGAATGGCCGGACTTTCCGCACTTGCCTTGATTATCTCCAGCACCAGTGGCTGCGGATGGATCTGGGGCCCGGAAGGTTATTTCCGTGACCGTGGTAGCGATTACCTGGAAGCGCAACAGACTGCACCGATGCAAATACCGCAGGATGTCCGTACCGCCAAGCGTCTGGATCCGCTGTTGCCGATCCCGCGCAACGTGGCCGATGACACCGCCAAGGGCGAATACGTTGTTCCTCGTCCGCAGCCGCTGACGGCGGGTGCCGACGCCAGCGCCTACTCCCTGCAGAAGAGCGGCGGCTCCAGCTCCATCCTGGCGCAGAATCCTCCGGCTGAAGTCTGGCCCGTGGCCGTTCAGTTCTTCCAGGACAACGGTTTCCGTCTGGATGAGCAGCGTCCGCAAACCGGTGAATTCACCACGACCTGGCAGCATTCCGATGAACTGTCTGCGGCCATGGCCAAGCGCCTGAGCGCGGCCGGCGTCAGCGCGGACAGCGAAACCCGAGTGCGGGTGCGCATCGAGCCGGGCGTGCAGCGCAACACCAGTGAAGTCTATGTGGTCAGCGCCGAGCGTCCTGCCGGCAGCACCGCTGACATGGCCTTCACCAACCGTTCGGTCAACACTGGCCTGGACGCGGCACTGGTCGACGACATGCTCGCGAGCATGAGCCGTATCTCGGAGAAGGGCGGTTCGGTCTCCATGCTGGCTTCGCGTGATTTCGACGCGCCAAGTCGTGTCAGCCTGAGTGAAGACGGCAGCGGCAACCCTGTACTGAACGTCGGTACCGACCTTGATCGTGCCTGGTCGAGCGTTGGTCGTGCGCTGGAACAAGGCGAATGGCGTGTTGAAGACATCAACCGCAGCCTGGGCCTGTACTACATCAACCTGGCTGAAAAAGCCGAGAAAAAAGACGACAAGCCAGGCTTCTTCAGCAGCCTGTTCGGCAGCGCGCCGAGCAAGGAAGAGCTTGACGCCCGCGCCGAGCGTTATCAGGTTCGCCTGAGCAAGGTTGGCGAGAACGTCCAGGTCACCGTCGAGAAAAACATCAACACCGTGGCGCCGGCAGATGTGGCGCGTAAAGTGTTGAGCAAGATTCAGGACAACCTGGGCTGATCCTATGCGTTTTGCCGTTCTCGGCAGCGGTAGTCAAGGGAACGGCACGCTGATAGCCAGCGCTGATACGTACGTATTGGTGGATTGTGGTTTCTCCCTGCGGGAAACCGAAAAACGCCTGCTGCGCCTGGGTGTGAACCCTGCGCAGCTGAGCGCGATACTCGTGACCCACGAACATGCCGACCACGTGCATGGCGTGGGTTTGCTGTCTCGGCGCTACAATCTGCCTGTCTACCTCAGTCGCGGGACCTTGCGCGGGATGCGCAAACCGATTGAACCCGCAGGCTTTCTGGCCGGCGGCGAGCAGTTGCAAATCGGCGACTTGAGCATCGGTGTCATTGCCGTGGCCCACGATGCACAAGAACCGACGCAATATGTTTTCAGTGACGGCGAACGGCGCTTCGGCCTGTTGACCGACCTGGGGTCGTATTGTGACAAGGTGCTGGACGGCTATCGGGACCTCGATGCGTTGATGATCGAGTCCAATCACTGTCGTGACATGCTGGCTCGCGGTCATTACCCGTACTTTCTCAAGCAGCGGGTGGGCGGTGAATTGGGACATTTGAATAACCATCAGGCGGCATTCCTGGTGGCCGAGCTGGGCTGGAAAGACCTGCAACACCTGGTCCTGGCCCATCTGAGCAGCAAGAACAACCTGCCGCGGCTGGCCCGGCAATGTTTTGTCGACACCCTCGGGTGCGACCCGGACTGGCTGCAACTGGCCGATCAAGATTCAGGGCTCGACTGGCGACACATCGCCTAGCCCATCTACTTAGCAAGCGGAGCCCATCATGGAAAAACGTGAAGAACTCTACCGCGGCAAAGCCAAATCGGTTTACAAGACCGACGACGCTAACCGTTTGATCCTGCTGTTTCGCAACGACACCTCGGCGTTCGATGGCAAGCGTATCGAACAGCTCGACCGCAAAGGCATGGTGAACAACAAGTTCAATGCCTTCATCATGCAGAAGCTCGAAGCTGCTGGCGTGCCGACCCAATTCGACAAATTGCTGGGCGACAACGAATGCCTGGTGAAGAAACTCGACATGATCCCGGTCGAGTGCGTCGTGCGTAACTACGCCGCCGGCAGCCTGGTCAAGCGTCTGGGTGTCGAAGAGGGTATGAAGCTCAACCCTTACACCTTCGAACTGTTCCTGAAGGACGACGCCAAGGGCGACCCGTTCATCAACGAATCCCACGTCGTGGCCTTTGGTTGGGGCACCGCCGAGCAGCTGGTTCGCATGAAAGAGCTGTCGCTCAAGGTCAACGAAGTCCTGAGCAAGCTGTTCGACGACGCCGGCCTGCTGCTGGTCGACTTCAAGCTGGAATTTGGCGTGTTCCACGATGGCTCCATCGTGCTGGGCGACGAATTCAGCCCGGACGGCTGCCGTCTGTGGGACAAGGCCACCGGCAAGAAAATGGACAAGGACCGCTTCCGTCAGGGCCTCGGTGACGTCATCGAAGCCTACGAAGAAGTCGCCAATCGTCTGGGCGTACCGCTTTAACCGACGCAAGCATCTGAAAGCACAGAAATATTTCGCTTAGGGGGTTCGCTTCCTGCGAAAGTGTTGTTATGATGCGCGCCGTTGGAGAGATGCCAGAGTGGCCGAATGGGACGGATTCGAAATCCGTTGTACCTTCACCGGTACCTAGGGTTCGAATCCCTATCTCTCCGCCATTATTGAATAAGACTAAGCCCCTGAAATGGTTAAACATTTCAGGGGCTTTTTCGTTTCTGTCATATTGAGCAGGGCATTTCGTGCCCTGCATGCCGCGCTAGTCCGCTCCAGGCCCAGGCATTTTCGACGCGATACCAGCCATGCTCTCGGGATCCCTGGGTGTCCATATGTCGTAGTGTTTTCTCGCCGTCGTTGTACCTGCATGTCCAGGCGAGGTGGTTTGGGTTCTCTGCTGTCCCGATGCTTTATATAGACGCTGGAGGATTTCATGGTGGCAACCCGGGTGCTTTGGTAAGGAAGAAGAATTTTTCAGGTGGGGGGTTGACCACGTATTTTAATGCTGTACTATTCGCCTCCCGCTAACGAGCAGTTTGATGTTGCTCTTGGTTTAAGTAGTTGATTTTGTTGAAAAATCAGAAACTTTTAAGGTTGCAAATTGAAAAGATGCGCTGTAAGATGCGCACCTCGGTTGAGACGAAAGATCTTAACCAGCCGCTCTTTAACAACTGAATCAAGCAATTCGTGTGGGTGCTTGTGGAGTCAGACTGCTAGTCAACAGATTATCAGCATCACAAGTTACTCCGCGAGAAATCAAAGATGTAACCAACGATTGCTGAGC
>NZ_JAHBCX010000041.1:0-54698 GCF_019955895.1 Pseudomonas sp. GL-B-12 | reverse complement strand
AACCAAGGGCTCTTGCCCCTGACGTTCGGTGCCTCGCCAAGGCTCGGCATGCCCTCGCTCCGGTCCTGCTCCGTGGGCCCGCCGCCATCGGCCATCCATGGCCGGCGGCGGCTAACCCGGCATCCATGCCGGGTTGCCCACTGCGCAGAACCTCCACTCGGCCTCTCGAGGGGGCAAGAAGATCAAGATCAAAAGCCAAAGCAAAAGCGAGGCGGCCTACCGGCCGGCCTCTTTGCGGGTTTCGTTCGCCTGTGATGTACCTGGTCGGCTGGAAGGCCGCCATCGCGAGCAGGCTCGCTCCCACAGGTATTCAGTACATCCGAAAAATTTCGATCGGCTGTCAGGTCGCCATCGCGAGCAAGTCGGATCGCCGCACCGCCGCCCCCCACAGAAGAGCAAAGGCAAAGTGGCGTACACCCACGCTCTTCACCACTCATCAGGCCGAGCGTTAGCTCGCCTGCAGCTCTTGATCTTGATCCACCCGCCCCCTCGGCAGGCTGAGTGGAGGTGTTCATCCGGGGGGTAGGCGCGCAGCGCCGTTCGGCGAAGCCGAACACATCGAGAGGAGGTCGAGCGAAGCCGACCGGAGGCGATGCCCCCGGATGAATGCCGGAGCGAAGGAACCCCGAGCCTTAGCGAGGGGCCGTACGTTCGGGGCGAGCGTTTTTTTGCTTACTTTTTTTAGGCGCTTGTAAAAAAAGTGAGTCGCCGTCAGGGCGAAACCATAAGCCGCCGTTACCGAAGAAACGGATATGTACTCAGTCAACAAAGCAAACGCCGGCTATCAGGCCGCCTGAGCAGGCAAACCGGATTGCCGAACCGCCGCTTGATTGAGAATTAGAAATCCCGCTTGTAGAAGATGTCCAACGAACTGGCCACGCCGCCAGCGGCTTCGAGGTAGACCTTCTTGCTCAGCTTGTAGCGCAGGGCAATGGTGTTGGCCGGTTCGAACACGCCAACGCCATAGCGCAGGCTGAGCTTCTCGGAAATATTGCCGCTGGCCACCACGCTGGTGGCGTCGCCACTGCCCTGGGTGTCGAGCTGGAAGTCCTGGATCCCCAGGTTCTTGGCGATGCCGCTGGTCACCCCGGAGCTACCCATCAAGCCCAACCCGAGGGCCGCCTGGGCGAGCATGTTGTTGTCTTCGCCATTGCTGCTCAGCGGACGCCCGAGCACCAGATAGGACAGGGCCTGCTCCTGGCTCATGGCCGGCTCGGAGAAGATCTGCGTGGTCGGCTGCTCGGCGCTGCCACTCAAACGGATGCCGGCAATGATGTCGTCGGTCTTGCGAATGGCCTCGATGTCCAGGTACGGCTGATCGATGGGCCCGGCAAACAGCAAGCGCGCCCGGCGCACCGAAAGCCGCTGGCCGTAGGCGCGATAACGCCCGTCGTTGAGCCACAGCTCGCCACGGGTGTCCATGTTGTCACCAATGTGCACATGCCCCTGCACATTCGCGGTCAGGCCAAATCCTGCAAAGCTCAGCTTGTCCTCGCCGACCACCACTTCGATGTCCATCTTCATTGCCAGCGGCGGTTTGCCCTCCTCGGTCTGCTGACCGACGATCACCGTGTCATCGGAGACCTTGACTGTCGACGGCGGCAACTCGCGAATGATGATGTCGCCCTTGGGCACCAGCACTTTACCGGCGATGGCCAACTCGTCGCCTTTCATCGAGATTTTCAGGTCCGGTGCGACTTCCAGCTTGGCATAAGGCTCGACGGTGACCGGCAACTGCGACCCCTTGAGCGCCAGGTCCACCACCAGCGCCTGGCCCCAGGCGATGTTGCCGTTCAGGCTGCCCTGCCCGGCCTTGCCGCTGTTCCAGCCACCGTTCAATTGCACGCTTTCACCGGCGATGAGCGCTTGAACGTGCAGGTTTTTCAGCTCCATCGGCAATTCAGGCCCGGAGATCTGACCGTCGCTGAGTTGCAGACTGCCGTTGACCTGCGGTGCCAGCAGCCCACCGGAAATCGTGCCGCTGCCATTCAAGCGCCCGGTCAGCTTCTCGACCATCGGCACGAACGGCCGCGCCACCGACAGGTCCAGCCCGCTCAAGCGGAACGAGCCGCTCAACGGTTTGTTCTTTGGCAAGGGATTGAGCTGTGCCTGGACCATCAGCTCGCCGAGTTTGCCACCGACGAAATTGAGCTCGGTGTCGATGCGTTTGGGCGTGAGTTTGCTGGTGAGCTTCAGGGTCTGGTACGGGAAGTCCAGCCACTGGTCCTTTTCCTTGATGCGCAACGTGCCGCCGCCGGCATCGACGCTGACCTGACCGTTCGGGCCACTGGCCGGCAGGTCCAGTTGCAGGTCGGCATTGAGCCGGCCCTGCCAGGCGAAATCCTTCGGCAACCACTGCGCGAGGCTGTCGATCGGGAATTGCTTGAGGTGATAACGCAGCTTCGGCTCGGGCATCAGGCGCGAGTCTTCCCCGCACAGGCTGGCCTGGCCGGATGCCCAGCAATGGGCACCAAAGTTGATTTTGCCGTCCGCCAGGCGTTCGAGTTTCGCCGGCCCTTGCAGTCTCCAGTCCTGGCCACCGGCCTGGATATCACCGCTGGCCAGGCGTCCGCGCCAATTGCCTTTATCCAGCGCACCGTCCAGACCCAGCGTCAGTTTCAGCTTCGGCCCTTGCAGATCGAAGCTCAACTTCTGGTTCTTGATGTCGCCCTGGCCGCTGGCGGTCAGCGTTCCCTGTGAAGTATCGCCCGCCCGGATGCCACTGCCCTTGAGGTCGATTTTCGCCCGTTGCGCACTGTCCAGCGTGGCGTCCAGGTTCAGGCTTTGCAGGCGATTGTCCTGGAAAGCCAGTTGCGAGCCTTGCAGGTCAAGCTTGCCCTGGGGCGCCTTGAGCGTGCCGGCGACATCCACGCGGCCATTGAGCTGGCCGCGCAGTTGCGGCCAGAGCTGGGCCAGGCGCGGCAGCTTGAGATCGATCTGGCCGGCGAGCTTCTGTTGCAGGCTGCCTTTGCCGCTGATGCTGTTGTCGCCGAGGCGAACTTGCAGGGCGTTGAGGTTCCATTGCTCGCCACGGCCATCGGCCTTGGCCTGGATCACCGCCGGTTGCCCGCGCAGTTTGCCCTTGAGGTCCAGGTCGGCATTGAGGCTGAGCACTTCGTTTTTCATCTCGCCCTGACTGCGCAACGGCCCGGCCAGCGTGCCCGGCAGCTCCGCGACCCAGTACGCAGGGTTGATCGCCGACAGGTCCAGCGCGGTGTCCCAGGCAACGCCGTCGGCGAATTGCAGGTTCAGGTGCCCTTCAGCCTTGCCTTGCCCGGCCTGAAGTTGAATCTGTTGCAGGTAGATCTTCGTCAGGTCGCCCGCGAATGGACTGGCCAGGGTGAAGGCGCCGGCCGGACCATCCGCCGCGGCGTCGAAATGCCCGAGGTACTTGCCGTCGGTGTAAGAGACTTCGCCGGTGAAGGTGCGAAGCGCTACCTGCGGTTCGTCGATGAGCGGATAGAGCCTGTGCCACGGGAAGTCCAGCCAGTCGATCTTCGCCTCGGCGCTCAGGCCCTTGCTCCAATCCAGCTGTCCGGTGAGCTTGAGGCTTTGCTTGTCGTTGGCGGTCAGGTCCAGTGCGGCGATCTGCGCGCCCTTGGCGTCGACCTTGCCTTGCAGCGCCAGTGCGACTGGCCCTTGTTCGGCGGGCAGCGTGGCTTTGCCGAGCAGCGCGTAGCCGTTCTTCAAGTCGCCAGCACCGGTGAGTTCAAGCTGATTGAGTTGCAGGGTGTCCGGCAGATCGGCACTGGGCTTGAAGCCATCGGCGGTGATCCGCACTTTGGCCGGCAGGTTTTCCACCAGCGGTTGCAGTTCGCCGGTCAGTTGCCCGTTGAGGTAACCGCTGCCGTCGGCTTTCAGGTTCAGGGTCTTGAGCAGGTCGCCGTCGACTTTCAGTGCCAGCGCCAGGGGCTCAGGTGTCGACAACAGGGTCAGCTTGCCGGAGGCGCTGAGGGGCCAGTTGCCGGAGGGTTGCAGCAGACCGGACAGGTTCAGGCTCAGGTCATCGCGCTGTAACGACACCGCGTCGATCTTCAAACCGGCTGTCGTCCAGTGCGCCGCCAGTTGCAAGCCCTTGAGCTCTTCGCTGCCGTTGAACAACAGGCTGCCAACCTTGATCTCCCCCAGTTCGATGGCCAACGGTAACTTGAGCTCCGGGAGTGTGATCGGGCCGCTGTCTGGCTCTTCGGCACCCGGCGGGAACGTCAGGCTGACCTGATCGGCCTGCAATTGCTCAATGCACAGGGTCATGCGGGTCAGGCACAACGGCGACCAGGCAAAAATCACTTTGCTCAGTTCAACCCGGTTGCTGTCCTGCTGCCACAGCACCCGGTCGGCACTCCACTGCCCGCCCAGCCGGCCCTGGAAGTTTTCCAGGGTCAAGCCCGGTACGAAGCCCAACGCCCAGCGGCTGCCCGGCGCCGTGCCCAGCACCGTGGCCAGCGTCAGGACAACCAGCATCAACAGCGCCGCCATTGTCAGCAGTGTTGCTTTCAAACCACGCTTCACAGCTCAGGCCCCATGGAAAAGTGCAATCGAATGCCGCCATCGTCGTCCAGCGCGTGGGCCAGGTCGAGGCGGATCGGCCCCACCGGCGATACCCAACGCACGCCGATACCGACCCCGGTCTTGAGGTTCGGCAGTTCGAGTGTATTGAAAGAGTTGCCCTGATCGACAAAGGTCGCGATCCGCCATTTTTCGGCGATGGAATACTGGTATTCCGCGCTGGCGGCCACCATGTAGCGACCACCGATGCGGTCGCCGTCGGAGTTTTCCGGGGACAGGCTCTGATAGTCGTAACCGCGCACGCTCTGGTCACCACCGGCGAAGAAGCGCAGCGATGGCGGCACCGATTTGAAACCGTTGGTGGCACTGCCGCCGACCTGCACCCGTCCGAGGAAACGGTGATTATCGAACACCGTGGTCAGGCCTTTGACCAGCGCCGTGCCGTAGATCAGGTTGCTGTCGGAACCCAGACCCTCCTTGGCCACTTTGGATTCGAATTGCAGGCGATAGCCGTTGTGCGGGTCAATGCGGTTGTCGCTTTTGAGGTACGAATAGCTCACACCGGGCATCAGCAAGTTACTCAGGCCCGAGTCGTCGCCGAGCTGGTAATCCTCGCGCTGCCATTTGAGCGATACCACCCGCTGCCAGCCGCTGGGCAACTTGCTGTGCCATTCAGGACCGAGGGTCAGCAGCTTGCTGTGGGTGTCGGTGCCGGCGATGTCCTCATTCTGATAGCCGCCGGCAAAACGCAGTTTGTCGGTCAGTGGCGGGTCCAGCGGAATGTCGTAGAACAGCCCGACGTTTTGCCGAGGTGCCGAGACTTCGGTTTCCCAGCCATAACTGTGCCCCTGCGCGTTGACCCAGTGCCGGGTCCAGTTGGCCTTGGCCCTTGGACCGACGTCAGTGGAGAAACCCAGGCCCAGGCCCATGGTCCGCGGTTTGCGGGTTTCGAGTTTGACGTCCACCGGGATCGCATCGTCCTTGGACAACGCGGGCGCCGCGTCCACCCGCACGCCTTCGAAGTAACCGCTCGACTGCAGGTTCTGATTGAGTTCGGCGATCAGCTCCGAGTCATACGGCGTACCGGCCTTGAACGGCACCATGCGTTGCAGCAGCTCGTCATCGAACGGCGTATCACCTTCGAAACTGACTTTGCCCAAGGTATAGCGCGGACCGCTTTCATAGATCAGTTCGATATCGGCGACACCGGCACGGGGGTCTACCGACAATTTTGAACGGGTGAAACGGCCGCTGAAAAAGCCATAACGCGAAGCCTGATTCTGGATCAGCCGCTTGGCGTCCTCGTAATGCCCATGATTGAGCACGGCGCCAGGCTTGAGCGCGTCGCTCTTGGGGACTCGAAAGGATTTGAGGGCGGCTGCCGGACCGTCGACACGTACCGTGACGTTACGCAGATGCACCGGCTCGCCGGGGTCGACCTTCAGCACCAAGCGCGGCTTATCGCCGCCCTTCACTTCGCTGTCGATGTGCGGCTGGTAATAACCCAGGGCCTGGGCGGCCTTGCGCGCCTGTTCTTCGGCGCCACGGCTGAAGCGCAGCAACGCTTCTTCATCGCGATCGCCGAGGCTGCCGATATAGCCTTCAATATTGGCTTTCAGCTCATCATTGGACGGTTTGATCCGTACATCCAATTCACTTTGTGCCAGCGCCGCACAACTGGTCATCAGCATCAGTACGCCGCTGGTAATTCTTCCTGGAAACTTCATAGGCGCGGATGCTATCACGAGCTTGAGAGCGTGATAGAGCCTGACATGCCCGGAAAGTTCGCCGTTCAAGCCGTTGCAGTATGTAACACCTGGGGATTGGGGTGAAAAAACACGTGTTCGCGAATCGGTCCTACGGCAACTTCACCGATTTCCTCATAGCCCTGGCGCTTATAGAACTCCAGGTAGCGAGGGTTCCCGGTATCGAGGATCACTCCCTGTGAATTTTCATCCACCGCGCACCAGTTGTGCACGGCTTGCAACAGTTGCTCGCCGAAATGTTTGCCCTGGAACTGCGGATGAACCCCCAGCAACGGCAAGACGTGCACCGATTCGTTCGGTACGCAGGCCTCCACGGCGGCGTGATAATCGAGGTAGCGACGGGTGCAGCGAAATCCCGTACTGAGCACCATGCGCAAGCGCCAAGCCCAACTTTCGGTGACGCCGAGACGACGTTGCGGCGGTGCGATCAGGGCGATGCCGATCAGGCGGTCGTTGACCAGCAGGCCGATGGCCGGCAGGTCCTGGAGAAAGTGCTGGGTCACCAGCTCGCGCACGGTGGCGCGAACCCGCTGTTCGTAGCCAAGGCGCTCGGCTTCGAACAGATAGCCGAAGGTCGGCTCGTGTCGATAAGCCTGGTACAGCAGCGAACGCGCTTCGCGGGCGTAGCCGCTGTCGAGCATATGGATATCGGCAATGACGGTTGAGGTTTCGGGCATGACGGTTGATCTCCCCGGCACAGCTCGGGTGGCTGCACTCTTGTTGTTACGAGCCTGTCGGCGCTGACACAGTTCCTTACAGATCCGCAATGAGTGTAGGCAATGAAATCGCCTTCGCGAGCAAGCCCGCTCCCACAAAGGTACAGACCCCATCCATTCCCTGTAGGAGCGCAAGCCTGCTCGCGATGAGGCCATCACTGCCCACACAAGACTGACTGACAAAACCGAATCCCCTCACCCCACACTGGCCCGATTCCCACATGTCAGCTAGCATCGCCCTTTTGCCAGGACTGCCGACCATGAAGATCGTCTCCTTCAACATCAACGGGCTGCGCGCCCGTCCCCATCAGCTGGCGGCGCTGATCGAAAAGCACCAACCCGATGTGATCGGCTTGCAGGAAACCAAGGTCCACGACGACCAGTTCCCCCTCGATGAAGTCAGAGCACTGGGCTACCACGTGTATTTCCACGGGCAAAAAGGCCACTACGGCGTCGCCCTGCTCTCGCGCCAGGAGCCGCTGGCCCTGCATAAAGGTTTCGCCACCGACGAAGAAGATGCCCAGCGGCGCTTCATCTGGGGCACCTTCGCCGACGCCAACGGCGTGCCGGTGACCATCATGAACGGTTATTTCCCACAGGGCGAAAGCCGCGACCACCCGACCAAGTTCCCGGCCAAGGAACGTTTCTACAGCGACTTGCAGCAACTGCTGGAAAGCCAGTTCAAGAACGACCAGCCACTGGTGGTGATGGGCGACGTAAACATCTCCCCAGAGGACTGCGACATCGGCATCGGCCCGGACAACATGAAACGCTGGCTGAAAACCGGCAAATGCAGCTTCCTGCCGGAAGAGCGCGAGTGGATGGCCCGCCTGAAGAACTGGGGCCTGGTGGACAGTTTCCGCCACCTGAACCCCGACGTGACCGACACTTTCAGCTGGTTCGACTACCGCAGCCGTGGCTTCGAAGACGAGCCCAAGCGTGGCCTGCGCATCGACCTGATCCTCGCCTCCCACGGCTTGCTGCCTCGGGTGAAAGCCGCAGGTGTGGACTACGAACTGCGTGGCATGGAAAAACCTTCGGACCATGCGCCGATCTGGCTTGAGTTGAGCTGATCCCCGTCGAACACAACTCTCATGTGGGAGCGGGCTTGCTCGCGAATACGGTTAATCATTCAACATCAATGTCGACTGACCCGCCGCTTTCGCGAGCAAGCCCGCTCCCACATGAGAACGTGTCATTTTTCGGAAACCTTACTGACTTAATCTCCCGACACCTCCTTTGGCTATATAAGGTGCCGGCATGATGCTGCGCGTGTTGTTCCTGTTGATGCTGTGCACGGGCTTGCAGAAGGCGGCCTCGGCCGGCGACTTGCCGACACCCGAACACGGCCCGGTGCTGCTCATCCAGGGTTCCAACACCATCGGCGCGGCATTGGGACCGGCGCTGGTCGAGGGCCTGCTGAGTGAACAGGGCCTGCGCAAGATTCACCGCGAAACCCCGGACACCGCCAACGAACTGCGCATCGTCGGCGAAACCGTTCAAGGCCATCGGGTCGTGGTGGAGGTGGCGGCCCATGGTTCCAGCACCGGTTTCACCGCGCTAAAAAACGCCAGCGCCGATCTTGCCGCCTCGTCGCGCGCGATCAAGGACAGCGAACTGGCCAGCCTGCAATCGCTCGGTGACCTGAAAAGCCCGAGCGCCGAACAGGTCATCGCCATCGATGGCCTGGCGATCATCCTTCATCCGGACAATCCGCTGAACCAACTCGACACCGTGCAACTGGCGCGCATTTTCAGTGGCGAGGTGAAGACCTGGGAAGACATCGGCGGTCGCGGCGGGCCGATTCATCTGTATGCGCGGGATGATCAGTCCGGGACCTACGACACCTTCAAGGAACTGGTCCTCAGTGGCCGTGGGAAAACCCTCGGCAGCGCGGCGAAACGCTTCGAGTCCAGTGAACAACTGTCTGATGCGGTCAGCGCAGACCCGCAAGGCATCGGTTTTATCGGTTTGCCCTACGTGCGTCAGGCCAAAGCCGTGGCCATTGTCGACGGTCAATCGCAAGCCATGCTGCCGCTCAACAGCCTCATTGCCACGGAAGATTATCCGTTGTCCCGCCGGTTGTTCTTTTACCTGCCACCCAACGGGAAAAATCCCTGGGCTGACGCTCTGGTGGCCTTTGCCCAAAGCAGCAGCGGCCAGGCCATAGTCGCAGCGAACGGCTTTGTTGCCCAAACCGTCCAGGCCATGGCCGTTACCCCCAATGCGTTGATGCCCGAGGGTTACCAGGCGCTGAGTCGACATGCTCAACGGCTGTCGGTGAATTTTCGCTTCGAGGAAGGCAGTGCCAGCCTGGACAACAAGGCGCGGCAAGACCTGACGCGAGTGCTCGACTATATAAAGCAGCACGGCAAGACCGATGGTCAGGTCACGCTGGTGGGGTTTGGCGATGCCAAGAGCGACCCGGCGCGCGCCGATCTGTTGTCGAAACTGCGGGCCATGGCGGTACGGCGGGAGTTGGTGAAGAGCGGCGTGGTGTTTCGCGAGATACGCGGATTCGGCGCCGAAATGCCGGTGGCGGCCAATAGCGCCGATGAGGGAAGGATCAAGAATCGGCGGGTTGAGGTTTGGGTTTACTGAATCTGCTGTTGATGTGCTGGATCGACTGACGCAATCGCGGGCAAGCCCGCTCCCACAGGTTCGATGCAGTCCTTGTGGGAGCGGGCTTGCCCGCGATGAACGATAACGCGGTGTCTGTCAGTGCCCGCTACGCATCATCTCCTTCGGCACATATTTGCCGATTTCGAATTTACCGATCGCCGCACGGTGCACTTCGTCCGGGCCGTCGGCCAGGCGCAGGGTGCGCTGCATCGCATACATGTAGGCCAGCGGGAAATCGTTGGAAACCCCTGCCCCGCCATGGATCTGGATCGCCCGGTCGATCACCCGCAATGCAACGTTTGGCGCGACGACCTTGATCTGCGCGATCTCGCTTTTCGCCACTTTGTTGCCGACGGTGTCCATCATGTACGCCGCTTTCAACGTCAGCAGGCGTGCCATGTCGATTTCCATCCGCGAGTCGGCGATCTTGTCGATGTTGCCGCCCAGGCGTGCCAGAGGCTTGCCGAACGCCGTGCGGTTCACCGAGCGTTTGCACATCAGTTCCAGCGCGCGCTCGGCCATGCCGATCGAACGCATGCAGTGGTGAATCCGGCCCGGGCCAAGGCGACCTTGCGCAATTTCGAAGCCGCGTCCTTCGCCCAACAGGACGTTTTCGTACGGCACCCGGACATTTTCAAAGAGTACTTCGGCGTGACCGTGAGGAGCATCGTCATAGCCGAACACTGGCAGTGGACGCAGGATTTTTACCCCGGGGGTGTCCACCGGCACCAGAATCATCGAGTGCTGGGCATGACGTGGCCCGTCCGGATCGCTCAGCCCCATGAAAACCAGGATTTTGCAACGCGGGTCGCAAGCACCCGACGTCCACCACTTCTTGCCGTTGATCACCCACTCGTCGCCATCGCGCACGGCACGGGCGGCCATGTTGGTGGCGTCGGAGGATGCGACATCCGGTTCGGTCATGGCGAACGCCGAGCGGATCTCGCCGCGCAGCAAGGGTTCGAGCCAGCGTTGTTTCTGCTCCTCGTTGGCGTAACGCACCAGCACTTCCATGTTGCCGGTGTCCGGTGCCGAGCAGTTGAACGGCTCTGGTCCCAGCAACGAGCGGCCCATGATTTCCGCCAGCGGCGCGTATTCGAGGTTGGTCAACCCGGCACCCAGTTCGGACTCAGGCAGAAACAAATTCCACAGGCCTTCTGCCTTGGCCTTGAGTTTGAGTTCTTCCATGATCGCGGTCGGCTGCCAGCGATCGCCTTCGGCGACCTGGCGCTCGAACACGGCTTCGGCGGGATAGACGTAGGTGTCCATGAACGCTGTTACGCGCTCACGCAGTTCCTGAACCTTGGGCGAATAAGCGAAATCCATGAGCGAGATACCTTCTTGGGGGAGGTTGTTTAGGTCATGTATCGATGCTAGAACAGCGTTGATAATTTACCTAGCCTATTCTCGGCGTGTATAAACATTCATCACCGATATATGATCGACTGATCGTCACGGTCAGTCCGCCCACACAATAAGAGAGCCGCGTAATGAATCTGAGCAAGGTCGATCTCAACCTTTTCATCGTCTTCGACGCGATCTACACCGAAGCCAACCTGACCCGTGCCGGGCAGATTGTGGGCATTACCCAGCCAGCGGTGTCGAACGCACTGGCCCGGTTGCGCGAGACCTTCAACGACCCGCTGTTCGTGCGCACCGCCCAGGGCATGGTGCCGACGCCCATGGCGCAGAACATCATCGGCCCGGTGCGCAACGCACTCTCGCTGCTGCGCGTGTCGGTGCAGGAAAGCCGCATTTTCAACCCGCAGCAAGCCGTCAAGACCTACCGCATCAGCATGACCGACCTCACCGAAGCGGTGATCCTGCCGCTGCTATTCCAGCGCCTGCGTCGCCTGGCGCCGGCGGTGATCATCGAAAGCTTCCTGTCCAAACGCCGTGAAACCACCAAGGAACTGGCGGCCGGTCGCCTCGACTTCGCGGTGGATGCGCCGCTCAACACTGACCCGCAGGTGCGTCACGTCAAGTTGATGGAGGACCGCTATGTGTGCGCCATGCGCAAGGGGCACCCGATGGCGGGCAAGGAGAAACTCACGCTGGATGATTACCTGGGCCTGACCCACATCCATATTTCCAGCCGACGCAGCGGCCTCGGCTATGTCGACCTGGCGCTGGGCAAGATGGGCATCCAGCGCAAGATCGCCCTGCGCTCCCAGCATTACCTGATGGCCTCGCAAGTGTTGCAACAGACCGACATGGTCATGACCGTGCCGGAACGCTTCGCCCGCCGTAACGACCTGCACGCCTTTTATCTGCCGGTCAACGATGTGCCGCCGGTGGAAACCCACCTCTACTGGCACGAAAGCACCGACCAGGACCCGGCGAACCGCTGGATGCGCGAGCAGATGATCGAGTTGTGCCAGCAGGTGACGGCGCAGGAGAAAAAGCTCGAGAAGGTGTAAGCCGTCACACCGCGTTATCGTTCATCGTCGGATCGCCGCCCGGACCAAGCCCGCTCCCACAGGTATCTTGGTCATGCACAGAAATGTGTACACCGAAAATCTTTGTGGGAGCGGGCTTGCCCGCGATGAGGCCCGTCAGCACACAGAAAAACCCTGCCCCTTGACGTAAACGTCAACCTGACATTAGCTTAGCGCCATGACCTTTTGCGAGCGCGCCCATGAGCAGCCAGACCTACAGCATTTCCGATCTCGCCCGCGAGCTCGACATCACCACCCGCGCCATTCGTTTTTATGAAGAGCAAGGCCTGCTCAGCCCCGAGCGCCGTGGCCAGGAACGCATTTACTCGCCCCGCGACAAGGTCAGCCTGAAGCTGATCCTGCGGGGCAAGCGCATCGGTTTCTCCCTGGCTGAATGCCGCGAGCTGATCGAGCTCTACGACCCGTCCAGCGGTAACACCAAGCAACTGCACAGCATGCTGGCGAAAATCAGCGAGCGCCGGGAGCAGCTTGAACAGCAAATGCTCGACATCGAACAGATGAAACTGGAACTCGATACTGCCGAAGAGCGCTGCGTGCAGGCGCTGGAGCAGACGCTCAAAAGCCAGGAATCGATTCAGTAACCCTACAAAATCCCCTGTAGGAGTGAGCCTGCTCGCGATAGCGCCGGGTCAGTCGACATCAGCGTTGAATTTGCTACCGCCATCGCGAGCAGGCTCGCTCCCACAGGGATCACTGCACAATCAGACAATCAGCACAGGTCGAACCCCATGCCCCTCCCCACCCACGTACGCATTGTCGAAGTCGGCCCACGCGACGGCCTGCAGAACGAGGCCCAGCCCATCAGTGTTACCGACAAGGTGCAACTGGTCGATGCGCTGACCGCAGCCGGGCTCGGCTATATAGAAGTCGGCAGTTTCGTGTCGCCCAAGTGGGTGCCGCAGATGGCCGGCTCCGCCGAGGTTTTCGCGCAGATCCAGCGTAAACCGGGCGTGGTCTACGGCGCTCTCGCCCCCAACCTGCGCGGTTTCGAAGATGCCCTCGCCGCCGGGGTCAAGGAAGTGGCCGTGTTCGCGGCGGCGTCCGAAGCGTTTTCCCAGCGCAACATCAATTGCTCGATCAGCGAAAGCCTGGAGCGTTTCGGGCCGATCATGGAGGCCGCCAGACAACATGGAGTGACCGTGCGCGGGTATGTGTCCTGCGTGCTGGGCTGCCCCTATGAAGGTAACGTCGCCCCGGAGCAGGTCGCCGTGGTCGCTCGCGAGTTGTATGCCATGGGCTGCTATGAAGTTTCGCTGGGGGACACCATCGGCACCGGTACCGCTGGCGCAACCCGCAGGATGTTTGAAGTGGTATCGAAGGATGTGCCCCGGGAGAAACTCGCAGGGCACTTCCACGACACCTACGGCCAGGCTGTGGCCAACATCTACGCCAGCCTGCTGGAAGGCATCTCGGTATTCGACAGCTCCATCGCCGGTCTGGGCGGCTGCCCCTACGCCAAGGGCGCCAGCGGTAACGTCGCCACCGAAGACGTGGTTTACCTGCTCAACGGCCTGGGCATCGACACCGGAATCGACCTCGACGCCTTGATGCTCGCCGGCCAGCAGATTTGCACGGTATTGGGTCGCCCTACCGGTTCCCGCGTAGCCAGGGCCCGCAGCGCACAGTGAGCGTGCTGAGTGTGTCCGGGTGTTACCGCTGTGTCTGAAACGTGGGCGCAAGCGAGTAACACGGAAACAAAATGTAGGGGTTTGCCTGAAGCGCAAAACCCTATAAATTTGCAAACCATTGATTTTAAAGGCTTTTAAAAAGTTGGCATGCCTCCTGCTATATCTATCGCACAACAAGAATAAAAAAATTGCGGCAAACCTAATAAAAACAAGACGTAACGACTCTGACATAACAAAAACAACACGGCAGAGACGCAGCTAACAGATTTTTTTGGAGAAGATGTGCTTTTCAGGGTGCTTTTCGGAGTTACCCGCAACCGGACAGAGAATAATAAAACTACCTTCAGGTAGCTCCCGTACTGGTTGGATCGCTCAGCGAGAAAGTAGATCAGCGCTCAAAAAAATACGTTTGCTCTTGATCCCGAATGGGGATCGCCAAAAACAGCGGTAAAGGGCAACGGTTGCCAAAAACAAAAACAGACCGACCCTCAATAATAAAAAAAGAGCACGCGCAACGAAAATTAAAGGGGAGCTTCGGCTCCCCTTTGTGCTGTCTGGCATTCAGGTTTTCCCCAATCAAATGTGGGAGCGGGCTTGCTCCCACAGGGGATTTGTGGTCAGGCTTTATTGATGCGCAACTCCTCGACACTGATCTCGCGCATCCTGAATTTCTGGATCTTGCCAGTCACCGTCATCGGAAACTCCTCGACGAACTTGAAGTAACGCGGCGTCTTGAAGTGCGCGATGCGCTCCTTGCACCAGGTTTGCAGCTCTTGCTCGGTGGCGCTGTGGCCGGGGTGGAACTTGATCCAGGCGACGATCTCTTCACCGTAGCGCGAGCAAGGAATGCCGATTACCTGCACGTCCGCAACAGCCGGATGGGTGAAGAAAAATTCTTCCAGCTCCCGCGGGTAAATATTCTCACCGCCGCGGATGATCATGTCCTTGTTGCGCCCGGCAATGCACACGTAACCCTCGTCGTTCATGCTCGCCAGATCACCGGTGTGCATCCACCCCGCCTGGTCGATGGCGTCCGCCGTGCCTTCGGGGTTGTTCCAGTAACCGAGCATCACGCTGTAACCGCGGGTGCACAGTTCGCCGATGGTGCCGCGCGGTACAAGATTGCCCGCTTCGTCAATGATCTTGCTTTCCAGTTGCGGCTGCGTGCGGCCAACGGTGGTCACGCGCAGTTCCAGGTCGTCTGAAGGACCAGTCTGCAACGACACCGGACTGGTTTCCGTCATGCCGTAGGCGATCTGCACTTCGCTCATGTGCATTTCGCTGATGACCCGGCGCATCACCTCGATAGGACAGGTCGCGCCCGCCATGATCCCGGTGCGCAGGCTCGACAGGTCGAATTCGGCACGCTGGGGCTGATCGAGCATGGCGATGAACATGGTCGGTACGCCGTACAGCGCAGTGGCTTTCTCTTCGGCGACGGTGCTGAGGGTCAGCAGCGGATCAAACGCATCGTTTGGGTAAATCATGGTGCTGCCGTGGGTGATACAACCAAGGTTGCCCATGACCATACCGAAGCAGTGATACAACGGCACCGGGATCACCAGGCGATCAGCGGCGGTCAGGCCGAGGCTTTCGCCGACCATGTAACCATTGTTGAGAATGTTGTAGTGACTGAGGGTCGCGCCCTTGGGGAAACCGGTGGTGCCGGAGGTGTACTGGATATTCACCGGCTGATCGAAATGCAGGCTGTCCTGACGCTCATGCAGTTGCTCGACCGTGACGCCGCCCGCCAGATCGGCCAGTTGCGACCATGGCAGGAACCCCGAAGGTGGCTGCACATCCAGGCTGATGACGCCACACAACTCCGGCAGCCGCTCACTCTGCAACTTGCCGATGGATTGCCCGGCCAACTCCGGCACCAGGCCTTGCAGCATCGCGTGATAGTTCGAGGACTTGAAGGCCCCGGCACACACCAGCCATTGGCAGCCGGACTGCTTCAATACGTATTCGAGTTCGGAACTGCGATACGCCGGATTGATGTTGACCAGGATCACGCCAATTTTCGCGGTGGCAATCTGGCTGATGCACCACTGCGCACAGTTCGGCGCCCAGATGCCGAGGCGATCCCCGGCTTGTAGCCCCAGCGCCAGCAGTGCTCTGGCATGCAGGTCCGCGGCCTCGGCCAATTGCCGCCAGGTGTAACGCAGCTGTTGATGGCGCACCACCAGCGCCTCCCCGTCCGGGTACTGCGCAACCGTGTTGTCGAACGCCTGGCCAATGGTCATCGCCAGCAAGGCTTTGTCCTGGGAACCACGGGTGTAACTGCGTTGCGGGCTTGCACTGGGTTGATCCATGACGACCCCTATTGTCTTTATTTATGGGCTACCGGCGGTCCCACAGGAGTGGTCCGCGTTCTATCTTGAACTGCCTCTACTCTCGCTCAAGTTGACGTTAACGTAAAGGGTGATTGACAGCCATTCGTCACAGGCTTACGTTAACGTAAAGGTGAGAACCCAATCACGGCCCTCCCTGCCCTACAAAAAAGCCAAAAGGTGACCCATGAGCTATCCATCCCTGAACTTTGCCCTCGGTGAAACCATCGACATGCTGCGCGATCAGGTTCAGTCCTTCGTCGCCAAGGAGATCGCCCCGCGCGCCGCTCAGATCGACATCGACAACCTGTTCCCCGCCGACCTGTGGCGCAAGTTTGGCGACATGGGCCTGCTGGGCATTACCGTGCCGGAAGAGTACGGCGGTGCCGGCCTGGGCTACTTGGCCCACGTGGTGGCCATGGAAGAAATCAGCCGAGGCTCGGCTTCGGTGGCGTTGTCCTACGGCGCTCACTCCAACCTGTGCGTCAACCAGATCAACCGCAACGGCAACCACGAACAGAAATCCAAGTACCTGCCCAAGCTGATCAGCGGCGAGCACATCGGCGCCTTGGCCATGAGCGAGCCGAATGCCGGTTCCGACGTGGTGTCGATGAAACTGCGCGCCGAAAAACGTGGCGACAAGTACGTGCTCAACGGCAGCAAGACCTGGATCACCAACGGTCCGGACGCCAACACCTACGTGATCTACGCCAAGACCGACCTGGAAAAAGGCCCTCATGGCATCACCGCGTTCATCGTCGAGCGCGACTGGAAAGGCTTCAGCCGCAGCAACAAATTCGACAAGCTCGGCATGCGCGGTTCGAACACCTGCGAGCTGTTTTTCGATGACGTTGAAGTGCCGGAAGAAAACATCCTCGGCGTGCTCAACGGCGGCGTGAAAGTGCTGATGAGCGGCCTCGACTACGAGCGCGTTGTCCTTTCAGGTGGCCCGACCGGGATCATGCAGGCGTGCATGGACCTGATCGTGCCGTACATCCACGACCGCAAGCAGTTCGGCCAAAGCATCGGCGAATTCCAGCTGATCCAGGGCAAGGTCGCCGACATGTACACCCAACTCAACGCCAGCCGCGCCTACCTGTACGCCGTGGCCCAGGCCTGCGAGCGCGGCGAAACCACACGCAAGGACGCCGCCGGCGTGATCCTCTACAGCGCCGAACGCGCCACACAAATGGCCCTCGACGCAATCCAGATTCTCGGTGGCAACGGCTACATCAATGAATTCCCGGCCGGCCGTCTGTTGCGTGACGCCAAGCTGTACGAAATCGGCGCGGGCACCAGTGAGATCCGTCGCATGCTGATCGGTCGCGAACTGTTCAACGAAACCCGCTAAACGGAGCTGTCCATGGCTACCCTGCATACCCAGCTCAACCCCCGTTCAGCGGAGTTCGCCACCAATAGCGCGGCGATGCTCAAGCAGGTCGACGCGTTGCACACATTGCTCGCCCAAGTGGCGCAAGGTGGCGGCCCGAAGGCTCAGGAACGCCACACCTCGCGGGGCAAACTGCTGCCTCGCGAGCGCATCAACCGCTTGCTCGATCCGGGTTCGCCATTTTTGGAGATCAGCCAACTGGCGGCGTACGAGGTGTATGGCGAAGACGTTCCGGCGGCTGGCGTGATTGCCGGGATCGGCCGTGTGGAAGGCGTCGAGTGCATGATCGTCGCCAACGACGCCACGGTGAAAGGTGGCTCGTATTACCCGTTGACCGTGAAAAAACACCTGCGCGCCCAGACCATCGCCCAGCAGAATCGTCTGCCGTGCATCTATCTGGTGGACTCCGGCGGCGCCAACCTGCCGCGCCAGGATGAAGTGTTTCCGGACCGCGAGCACTTCGGGCGGATCTTCTTCAACCAGGCCAACATGAGCGCCATGGGCATTCCACAGATTGCGGTGGTCATGGGTTCCTGCACCGCTGGCGGCGCCTATGTACCGGCGATGGCCGACGAAGCGATCATGGTCCGCGAACAAGCGACGATCTTCCTCGCCGGTCCGCCACTGGTGAAAGCCGCGACCGGTGAGGTGGTCAGTGCCGAGGACCTCGGCGGGGCCGATGTACATTGCAAGATTTCCGGGGTGGCCGACCATTACGCCGAGAGCGATGAACACGCCCTGGCACTGGCACGCCGCAGCGTCGCCAACCTCAACTGGCGCAAGCAAGGTGAGGTTCAGCAACGCACACCAATCGCCCCGCTCTACAGCAGCGACGAGTTGTACGGCGTGGTCCCGGCCGACGCCAAGCAACCGTTTGACGTGCGCGAAGTGATTGCGCGGCTGGTGGATGGTTCGGTATTCGACGAATTCAAGGCGTTGTTCGGGACGACGCTGGTCTGCGGTTTTGCTTACCTGCACGGTTACCCGATCGCGATCCTCGCCAACAACGGCATCCTGTTCGCTGAAGCGGCGCAGAAAGGCGCGCACTTTATCGAACTGGCGTGCCAGCGCGGCATCCCGCTGCTGTTCCTGCAGAACATCACCGGCTTCATGGTCGGCCAGAAATACGAGGCCGGAGGCATCGCCAAGCACGGCGCAAAACTGGTGACCGCCGTGGCCTGCGCCAAGGTGCCGAAATTCACCGTGATCATCGGCGGCAGCTTCGGGGCCGGTAACTACGGCATGTGCGGTCGGGCTTACGATCCACGCTTCCTGTGGATGTGGCCGAATGCGCGCATCGGCGTGATGGGTGCCGAACAGGCGGCCGGCGTGCTGGTGCAGGTCAAGCGCGAGCAGGCCGAACGCAGCGGCCAGGGTTTCAGCGCCGAACAGGAAGCCGAGATCAAG
Source organism: Pseudomonas sp. GL-B-12 (assembly GCF_019955895.1). Taxonomy (NCBI): domain Bacteria; kingdom Pseudomonadati; phylum Pseudomonadota; class Gammaproteobacteria; order Pseudomonadales; family Pseudomonadaceae; genus Pseudomonas; species Pseudomonas sp. GL-B-12. The sequence continues at coordinate 35,871 of NZ_JAHBCX010000041.1, read as the reverse complement.
CAACCGATCCTCGACCAGTACGAAGAACAGGGTCACCCCTACTATTCCAGCGCGCGCCTGTGGGACGACGGTGTCATCGACCCGGCCCAGACCCGCGACGTACTGGCCCTGGCCTTGTCCGCGTCGTTGAACGCGCCAATCGAACCGAGCCGCTTCGGCGTGTTCCGGATGTGATCGGGAGAAGAACATGAGCGACTTCAACACCCTCGAACTGCTGACCGACCCCCGTGGTTTTGCCACGCTGTGGCTCAGCCGTGAAGAAAAGAACAACGCCTTCAATGCCGAGATGATCCGCGAGCTGATCCTCGCCCTCGACAAAGTCGCGAGCGATACCAGCCTGCGGTTTCTGATCGTGCGCGGTCGCGGCAAGCATTTCAGCGCCGGCGCCGACCTGGCCTGGATGCAGCAATCGGCCGAGCTCGATTACGCCACCAACCTCGATGACGCCCGGGAACTGGCGGAGTTGATGTACAACCTGGCCAAACTCAAAGTGCCGACCCTGGCGGTGGTGCAAGGCGCAGCCTTTGGTGGCGCGCTGGGCCTGATCAGTTGCTGCGACATGGCCATCGGCGCCGATGATGCGCAGTTCTGCCTGTCGGAAGTGCGCATCGGCCTGGCACCGGCGGTCATCAGCCCGTTCGTGGTGCAAGCCATTGGCGAGCGCGCGACACGTCGCTATGCCTTGACCGCCGAGCGCTTCGGCGGGCAACGGGCTCGGGAAATCGGTTTGTTGTCGGAGAGCTATGCAAGTGCCGAGCTGGAACAGAAAGTCGAGCAGTGGATCGACAATCTGCTGCTCAACAGTCCGGCCGCGATGCGCGCCAGCAAGGACTTGCTGCGCGAGGTCGGCGACGGCTCACTGACCCCGGCATTGCGTCGCTACACCGAAAACGCCATCGCCCGCATCCGCGTCAGCCCAGAAGGCCAGGAAGGCCTGCGCGCCTTCCTGCAAAAACGTCCGCCGAGCTGGCAAGCCGAAACCACCAAGGAGCCCCGTTGATGAGCGCACCTGTCCTCACCACCCTGTTGGTGGCCAACCGTGGCGAAATCGCTTGCCGGGTGATGCGTACCGCCAAGGCCCTGGGCCTGACCACCGTGGCCGTGCACAGCGCCACCGACCGTGACGCCCGGCACAGCCGCGAAGCCGACATTCGTGTCGACCTCGGTGGCAGCAAAGCCGCCGACAGCTATCTGCAAATCGACAAACTGATCGCTGCCGCCAAGGCCAGCGGTGCCCAGGCGATTCACCCCGGCTACGGTTTTCTGTCGGAGAACGCCGGATTCGCCCGCGCCATCGAAAACGCCGGCTTGATATTCCTCGGCCCGCCCGCCTCGGCCATCGACGCCATGGGCAGCAAATCCGCCGCCAAAGCCTTGATGGAAACCGCTGGCGTGCCGCTGGTGCCCGGTTATCACGGCGAGGCTCAAGACCTCGACACCTTCCGCGATGCCTGCGAGCGCATCGGCTACCCGGTGCTGCTCAAGGCCACAGCCGGGGGCGGCGGCAAAGGCATGAAAGTAGTCGAGGACGTCAGCCAACTGGCCGAAGCCCTGGCCTCGGCCCAACGTGAGGCGCAATCGTCGTTCGGCGACTCGCGGATGCTGGTGGAGAAATACCTGCTCAAGCCACGTCATGTGGAAATCCAGGTGTTCGCCGACCAACACGGCAACTGCCTGTACCTCAACGAACGTGACTGCTCGATTCAGCGGCGGCACCAGAAAGTCGTCGAAGAAGCCCCGGCGCCAGGCCTTAGTCCGGAGCTGCGGCGCGCCATGGGCGAGGCCGCCGTGCGTTCGGCGCAGGCCATCGGCTATGTCGGCGCTGGCACCGTGGAGTTTCTGCTGGATGCGCGGGGCGAGTTCTTCTTCATGGAGATGAACACGCGTCTGCAAGTGGAACACCCAGTCACCGAAGCCATCACCGGTCTCGACCTAGTGGCCTGGCAGATTCGCGTGGCTCGTGGCGAAGCATTGCCGATGACTCAAGACCAGGTACCGCTGGTGGGTCACGCGATCGAAGTGCGGCTGTATGCCGAAGACCCGGGCAATGATTTCCTGCCGGCGACCGGTCGTCTGGAGCTGTATCGCGAATCCGCCCCGGGGCCGGGGCGTCGGGTGGACAGCGGCGTTGAAGAAGGCGACGAGATCTCGCCGTTCTATGACCCGATGCTCGGCAAGTTGATTGCCTGGGGCGAGGATCGTGAACAAGCGCGTTTGCGCCTGCTGAGCATGCTCGGCGAGTTCGCCATCGGCGGGCTGAAGACCAACATCAATTTCCTGCGGCGCATCATCGGCCATCCGGCATTTGCCGCTGCTGAACTGGATACCGGCTTTATACCGCGCTATCAGGAGCAGTTGCTGCCGGCCCCTGCGGAACTCAGCGATGATTTCTGGCAAGCCGCCGCCCAGGCGTTTGCCCAGAGCCAACCGCCTGCCACCCGATCCGATGACCCGAGTTCGCCATGGGCGGCGGGTAACGGGCTGCGCGCTGGACTGCCGAGAGAAATCACCCTTCACCTGAGCTGTGAAGGCCAGGACCGGGCGCTGACGCTGGGCGACATCAATGCCCACCGCGCTCGACTCAAGGGCGAACATCTACTGACCGAGCAGGCTGGCGTGCGCCGTCAACACCGCGCAATACGCCGTGGCGAACATGTGTACTTGCAGTGGGATGGCGAGTTGCACCGCATCGAGGCTTACGACCCGATCAGCGCCGTCGAGGCCAGCCACAGCCATCACGGCGGACTGACCGCCCCCATGAACGGCAGCATCGTGCGCGTGTTGGTGGAGGCCGGGCAATCGGTCGAAGCCGGGGCGCAATTGGTGGTACTTGAGGCCATGAAGATGGAGCACAGCATCCGCGCGCCCCACGCCGGGGTGATCAAGGCGCTGTATTGCCAGGAAGGCGAGATGGTCAGTGAAGGCAGTGCGCTGGTCGAACTTGAAGAAGCGTGAAATGAAGATCGGTCCTACGCATCGCGAGGACCGATCTGATCAGAACCTGGCTGTTGCCTGAACTACTACGCCGATGATTCGACATTCTTCGGCGTACAAGGCTTTCGGATACGTCGGATTGAGCGGGACCAGATAACGCTGCCCGCCCTCTTCGATGAGCTTGCGGAACGTGGCTTCGGTGCTGTCCGGCCACTGGGCAATGACCAGTTTGCCAGGCTCGGCGTCCACCGCCGGGTCCACCAGAATCAGCATGCCTTCCGGGATGCTGATGCCATTGGGTGCGGTCATCGCATCGCCTGCCACTCTCAACCAGAATGCCGGCCCCCGGGCGTGGTAATCGGACAGTTCAAAGTGCCCTTTTCCATACACCGCAACCTCGCCGTCGCGCACTTCGGCAGGTTCGCGCCAGTCACTGACCGGGTAGCGAAAGTACGGGTTGTACTTCTGTGTCAGGGGGATTTCGTCATCCGTTGACGCCTGCGGTTCCCGGATCACCAGCGCCACTTCGAGAAACTCAAGGCCCAGCGCCCGAAGCACACGGTTCATGTCTTCGATGCCGGGTTCACGACGTTTGTTGAGCCAGTGGCCAATGCCGCCCTGGGACATCCCGAGGCGCTCGGCGAGTATCTCTTGAGTGATTTTGAGTTCACTCATCTTGGCCTTGACCAATTCAATCCATTTATCCATGTGCGGCACGATACGTGGGCGACTCCGGCCATCAAAACACAAATTGTAGTATTTAAATTATCGTCACAAATACAGTTCGTATTAGGATCGATTCACGGATCTGAATCTAACACGGAGCTTGCCATCGCCATGAACCAACCCACCAATGACCTGCCGGACATGCAAATCGACACCACCTTCACTTCGCCCCTGGGCTCAGCGGCGGCACAACGCGCGCTGGACTATTACTTGAAACCAGCTATTTCAGAGGAAGTGGCCGAGCCGCGTTTTTTTGATGTGAACCGCAATATCAGCGGCGAAGAGGCACTGGTCCATGCTTTGGACCTGTTGCGCTGTGCTGCCGCCACTGCGTACGAGTCAGCCAATCACCTGCAAGGCGCAAATCGCGACCTGGCGTTTTCGACGGTGCACATGATCGACATGGCCAAGGCGATGGTCGATCGATCACTGGAGAAGTATGAAAACGGTTGAGGTGAGAAGGCAAATCGAGAGGGCAGGAAAGAGTTTTCCTGTCGCGCAGGTAAAAACGCTTGACCTGCAAACGAGAATGATTATTATTGCATCCACTGATCGCGAGATCAGTCGATGGACCAGGTGACCTTAGGTCGGTCTCCTGGACTATCTCCTCATCAGGCTAATCACGGTTTTTGACCCGGCTTTTTGCCGGGTCTTTTTTTGCCAGTTTTCTGGCTTTGGCTTCAGGCTAATGAAGTCTTTGGGTGCCGCAAATTCGATGGCGCGGATGATATCAAAAGAATGCCGGTTGGCGAGAGAAGCCCGGCATCATGGGTTGAAACCAGCGACAGATAGCACTTGAGAATCAATCGCACAGTCTCTAAGCTGCGACGGCGTCAAGGAGGACGCCCCCACCTCTGCACCCCGCAATTTCCCTCGGTTTCACCTCACTCTTGCGTGTAAAGTAGCCGCCATAAAAATCATATTCAGGACCCGATTATGGCCGTGGCTAAATCCTCTTTCGACATCAGTGCCAACTTCGACAGCGGCAACATCCAGGTGATCGACGTCAGCGACCCGCTCAAGCCCCTGCTGGCGATCCGCCCCGATACCAAAAGCAACCATTTCCAATGGTTCCACTTCAAGGCCAGTGGCCTGCATGTCGGCCAGGAGCACTGGTTTCGCCTGAACAATGCCAGCCAATCCTCCTATAACAAGGCCTGGACCGGCTATCAGGCGGTGGCGTCCTACGATCACGTCAACTGGTTCCGCGTACCCACCATTTTCGAAGGCGACTGCCTGCGATTCAGCCTCGAAGCCGAGCAGACCCATGCCTGGTTCGCCTACTTCGAACCCTACAGCCGTGGTCGCCACGATTGGCTGATCGAGCAGGCGCTGACCAAGGCCGGCACCGAACTGCTGGCCACCGGCAAGAGTGTCGAAGGTCGCGACATCCAGTTACTGCGCAAAGGCACCGGCGCCGAAGGCCAGCGCAAAGTGTGGATCATCGCCCAGCAACATCCGGGCGAGCACATGGCCGAGTGGTTCATGGAAGGCGTGATCGAGCGCCTGGAAAAGCACGACGACCCGGTGCTGAACAAACTGCTGGCCAGCGCCGACCTGTACCTGGTGCCCAACATGAATCCGGACGGTGCTTTCCACGGTCACTTGCGCACCAACGCCATGGGCCAGGACCTCAATCGCGCCTGGCAGAACGCCAGCCAGGAGACCAGCCCGGAAGTCCTGTTCGTACAGCAGCAGATGGAAAAGTACGGCGTCGATATGTTCCTCGACGCTCACGGTGATGAGGAAATTCCTCACGTGTTCACCGCCGGTTGCGAAGGTAATCCAGGCTACACGCCACGGATCGAAAAGCTTGAAGAGCACTTCCGCAGCCACCTGAAGCACACCACCAAAGACTTCCAGACCAAGTACGGCTACACCCGCGACGAACCGGGCCAGGCCAACATGACGCTAGCCTGCAACAGTGTGGGTCAGAAGTACGACTGCCTGTCGCTGACCTTGGAAATGCCGTTCAAGGATCACGACGACCATCCGAACGCGGAAACCGGTTGGTCGGGCAAGCGTTCTAAACAGCTGGGCAAGGATGTGTTGACCACGCTTGCAGATATGGTCGACACCTTGCGCTGATCACCCTTCAAGATCAAAAGATCGCCGCCTGCCGCAGGCTGCGATCTTTCTCTGCATTGCAACTAGCCGCGATCCTTGCCCCGCAACATGCTGTCCAGCACCTCATCGCGACGCACCCAGCCGTGAAACAACGCGGCCGCCAAATGCAGCAACACGGTCAGAAACAGCAGGTACGCCAGATACCCATGCGCCTTGCGCAAAAACGCAAACACTTGTGCGTTCGCCGGCACAATCGACGGTAATTGCAGCGAGCTGCTGAGCATCACCGGTTCGCCGGAGGCCGAAATCATCGCCCAGCCCAGCAGCGGCAAAACCAGCATCAATGCATACAACAAGACATGCGAGGCCTTGGCCGCGAGTACTTGCACACCCGGCATGTCCGCCGGCAGAGGTGGCTGTGTGGTGGAGAAACGCACCACCAGGCGCACGATCACCAGCAGCAAGATCGCAATGCCCAAGGGTTTGTGCAGATGAATCAGCCATTCATGCCGCTCGGAGACCGAGGCAACCATGCCGGCACCAATAAACAGCATGGCAATGATCATCAACGCCATCAGCCAGTGCAGCAGTCGCGCCAATGGAGCGAAGTGGTTCGGTTGAGTGCTCATTGCTGGGCCTCCTGTTTGGCGGCGGGCAACTGGCTGACTTCGCTGGTGCGACGCAGGTAGGAATTGGCGTAACCGGCTGAGCGAGCGGCGAGCAACGGGTCGTCGGACCCTTCGATGCCGGCGGGCAATACCAGCGGGTCGTAGTTGATGTCACGGCATTCGCCATTGAGTTGCGGCTGGGTTTTTTCCAGCACCAGCGTGCCCGCGTTCAACACTTTGCGCCCTTCAGGCCAGGCTTTGCTGGCATCGTTCACTAGATCGCCAGGATTGGCCAGGATGATGTTCAACTGCCAACGCAACGGCCCTGCGGCAATGCGCTGAACCAGGTCTTTCTCCAGAAAGTCGCCCCCCTCCGGCGCCGCAGCCCCCGGAGCATCTTGAGCCACCGGCACCATGCTCCAGCGCACGGCCTGGCGTTGTCCGGTAGCGCTCACCAGATAAAACGCGTTGACGCTGTTATAGGTCTCCGTGACGTAACTGGCTGACGGCTTGGCGGTCTTGATCCAAGCCAGGAACGGTGCGGATTCGGGATGTGAACCAAAGAACGCCGGCACGGCCTTGGGGTCCGGTTTGCCGGTGGCCGGGTCTGGCGACTGGGCTTTTTGCAGTTGATAGAACGCCTCGGGCGTGCCCACCGGGAACACCGGCATGCTGTTCATCCCCGTGCGCCACTGCTGGCCGTTGGCCTGGGTGAAGCGCAAGGCCAAGCTGCGGATCGGCACGGCACTGTCCGGCGCGTAAGGGTTGCCGGCGGGCAAGGCGAATCGTCCGACCACCGGTGTCCGCGCTTCGTTCAACACCTGAGCGGTGGAATAGCTGCGCGCCTCACCGCTGCTCTCGAAATGCCCGATCACGCACACGCCTTTGGAATGGTTGCGACGGAATCCCGGGTGCACGCCGTTGTTGGTTTCCAGCACGTTGATCAGTTTCTTCGGGGTCAGGCGCTGTGGGTCAAAGGTGCCGTTGACGTAGGCAAACGCCCCAGCCACGGCGGCAACGACCACGGCAATGCCAGCCAGACGCAACGTCAGGCTCGCCGCACTCAAGGGTGGCCGGGTTGGCGGTGATGATCGATCTACCATGAAAGACTCCAGGGCCATCGGCCACAAATGAGAGGAATCAAGCAGACGAACCGCACGCAGGTTTATTCCCACGCGCGGTTTTTATTTTTTCTGACGTGGAATAACCTCGAATGCCGGGCGTCTTCCTGGTCCACAGTCCAGCGTAGTGACTAGCCAGAACTTCATGAACGATATCGACGAACAACTCAGAGAAATCATTCCCGGACTGCGGCGGTTTGCCGTGTCGTTGACGCGCAACACCAGCAGCGCTGACGACCTGGTGCAGGCGAGCCTGGAGCGGGCGCTGTCGAGTTGGGCCGGCAAACGCACCGAGGGCGACTTGCGCGCCTGGCTGTTCTCGATTCTCTATCGGCAGTTTCTCGATGCGCACCGCCGCTCCCGGCGCTATGCGCGCATGCTCGAATTCTTCACCGGGCGTGACGATGCCCAGCCCTCGGTGGAGCGCACCGTGATTGCACAATCGACCCTCAACGCTTTCGACCGACTGCCCACCGAGCAACGCGCGCTGCTGCTCTGGGTGTCGGTGGAAGGCTTGAGTTACAAAGAGGTCGCCGAGATTCTCGACGTACCCACCGGCACCGTGATGTCCCGCCTGTCCCGGGCTCGCCAGGCCCTGCGCCAACTCAGCGAGGGCGAAATCAACCGCCCTTCCCTGCGGAGACTCAAATGATCAGCATGCCCCCCAGCGAACGAGACCTGCACGCCTACGTCGACCACCAACTGAGCGACGCCGACCGACGCCTGGTGGAGACTTTTCTGGCCGGTAACCCGGAGATGGCCGCGCAAGTGCGCGCCTGGCAGCAGGATGCCCAGACACTACGCGCAGCCCTGAGTGGTGCCTTGCAACAACCCTCGAACCCGGACCTTGATCCGGCGGTGATACGCCAGCGCCTCAAACGCCAATCCCGTCGACACCTGGCCAGTGCCGCGGTGTTGCTCATCGCCGTCAGCATCGGCGGTTTCAGCGGTTGGCAAGCGCGGGAGATGACGCTCGCGAATCCCCAGCTGCCAATGACCGATGCCCTGCAGGCCTATCGCCTGATTGCCCAGCAAGGCCTCCTACCGGCGGATTACAAGGCAAGCGACGACGGCGACATGCAGGGTTGGCTCGACCGCTACTTCACCCAGGCCAATCGCCTGCCCGACCTCTCGGGTGCCGGGTTCAAGCCGGCCAGCGGGCGTTTACTGAGTACCGAGCAAGGCCCTGCGGCAATGGTGGTCTACGAGGATCAGAGCGGGCAGAAAATCAGTTTCTATGTGCGCCCGCCAGGGCCGAAAAACTTTCTGCTGCCCAGGGGCAGTCGCAGTGATGGCGAGTTGCAGGCCGAGTACTGGTCGGGAAGTGGCTACAACTATGCGATGGTCAGCCCGGCGGATACGCCAGCGGCGCGGATGCTCAGCAAAACCGTACAGTATTGATGGTGACACCAATCAAATGTGGGAGCGGGCAAAACTTACCCTTGCCCGAACACCTGCGAAGGCCGGCGCAGTAGCGGGTCGAACGGATTGATCCGCGGCCCGATCAGCGCCGCTTCGCGCTTGAGCATGTCCACCACCGTCGGCAGGCGATCCGGTCCCAATCGGTCACTCACGGTCGCCACACTCAACGCCGCCACCGCGCGACCTTCACGATCGAGAATCGGCACGGCCACCCCGGCCATGCCCTGCAGCACGCCGGTATTGCGCCCGGCGTAACCCAGGGCGCGCACGTTTTCGACTTCCGAGCGCAGGAACACCTCGTCATACAGGTGGAAGTCTTTCAGGCGCGGCAAGTTGTAATGGATGACGGTGTTGCGCTCCTCCTCCGGCAGGAACGCCAGAATCGCCAGGCTGCCCTGACCCACGCCAAGCGCCACACGCCCGCCGATATCCCCGGTAAAGGTGCGGATCGGGAACGGCCCTTCGCTGCGGTCCAGGCAGATCGCATCAAAGCCGCAGCGCGCCAGCAAAAACAACGAATCACCCAGCGACGCCGAGAGCCTCAGGAGCGCCGGCCGTGCCAATTCGCGCAGGTTTCCGGTGTTGCCCGCACGAGCCGCCAGAGCGAAAAAATCCAGGCTCAGGCGATAGCGTTTACTGCGCGCATCCTGCTCGACCATGCCCTCGTCCATCAGGCTGCGCAGCAACCGGTGCGTGGTCGGTTGCGATAAACCGATGCGCTGCGCCAGTTGCGTCACCCGCTCGCCGCCCTCGACGGTATCCCCCAGTGTTCGCAGTACCGCAAACAATCTTGAGACGGCGCCGACACCGACTTCATTTTTGTTTTCATTCCGCTCAATGGAATCTGGCATCTTGTTTTCCGATTATTAATTTACTGACCGAATAAAACTCAAAATAGTCATCGCCTCAGTGAAATAGGCCATTGAGCCCATCCTAGTCTTCGTCCTACTCTGCGTCCAGACAGGGGCGATTCGAACAACAGCGGCAGCCGACTCAAGTCGAGCGCCACGCACCCCGGCAACATCTTTTCGTATCTGCCCATACAAAAAAGCGCGCCTTTGGGTGACGCATAACAATCTCAGGTGGAGCGCAGTCATGGCTTTTGTGCAACTTGAAAAACTCTGCAAACGCTACGGCGAAATCGACGCCGTCGTCGCCACCGACCTCTCGGTCGAGAAAGGTGAATTCGTGTCCTTGCTCGGCCCCTCGGGGTGCGGCAAGACCACCACCCTGCAAATGATTGCCGGCTTCGTCGAAGTCACCAGCGGGCGCATCGTGCTCGATGGCCGCGACATCACCCACGCCAAACCCGCCAGCCGCGGTTTGGGGGTGGTCTTCCAGAGCTACGCGCTGTTCCCGCACATGACCGTCAAGGACAACGTCGCCTTTGGCCTGCGCATGCGCAAGGTGCCGAACGCCGATATCCAGCAACGGGTCGACCGGGTATTGAAACTGGTGCGCCTGAACCAGCACGCCGAGCGCTACCCGCGGGAGCTTTCCGGTGGCCAGCGCCAGCGCGTCGCCCTGGCACGCGCCCTGGTGATTCAGCCGCCGGTGCTGTTGCTGGATGAACCACTGTCCAACCTCGACGCCAATCTGCGCGAAGAGATGCAATTCGAGATCCGCCGCATCCAGCGCGAAGTTGCAATCACCACGCTGATGGTCACCCACGACCAGTCGGAAGCGCTGTCCATCAGCGACCGTGTCGTAGTGATGCAGGCTGGACGCATCACCCAGATCGACGCGCCCTACACCCTCTACGAACACCCGCGCACCGAGTTCATTTCCGGATTCGTCGGCAAGGCCAATCTGCTGCCCGGCGAGCGCAATGGTGCCGGTGTGATTCAGGTGTGCAGTGTTGGCAAAGGCGATCTGACCTTGAGCCTGCGGCCGGAAAAAATCGATCTGCGCGATGCTGGCCACGGTCGTTTGCAAGGCAAGATCGTCAGTCGGTTTTTCCTCGGCAGCCAATGGCTGTACGGCGTCGGGACAGGCTTGGGCGAACTCTGCGTGGTGCGCCGCAACGATGGCTCTGCACCCTTGAACGAAGGCACTGCAGTCGGTCTGGACTGGGACGCGGCGCTGCTGCGAGTGCTGAGTGTCGACGAGGTGCCAGCATGAGTACGCTCACCGCCACCCGCCAAGGGTATTGGCTGTCCGCACCGGCCCTGGCCTTGTACCTCAGTTTGCTGATCATCCCGCTGGGATTGACCCTGGTGCTGTCATTCAACGTCTTCGACTACAGCTCGGGGATCAACGGCGACGCCTACACCGTCGAGCACTACAGCAGCCTGCTGGGCGATCCGTATTTCTACGAGATCTTTCTGCGCACCTTGTGGATCAGCGCCCTGACCACTTTTCTCTGCGTGCTGATCGGGGTGCCCGAGGCCTACATCCTCAGCCGCATGGGCACACCCTGGCGCTCGATTTTCCTGATTCTGATCCTCACCCCGCTGCTGATTTCGGTGGTGGTACGCGCCTTCGGCTGGAGCCTGTTGCTCGGCACCGACGGCCTGGTCAACCAGACCCTGCAAGCCCTCGGCGGCTCGCCGATGAAGCTGCTCTACACGCCGTTCGCGGTGGTAATTGCGCTGGTGCACGTGATGCTGCCGTTCATGATCATTCCGGTCTGGACCTCGCTGCAGAAACTCGACCCCGCCGCCGAACAAGCCGCGCAGTCGCTGGGCGCCAGTCACTTCACGGTGATTCGCCAGGTCGTGCTGCCACAGGTCATGCCCGGTGTGTTGTCCGGCACATTGATCGTGTTTGGCCTGGCCGCCAGCTCTTTCGCGATCCCCGGCCTGCTCGGCGGTCGTCGGCTGAAGATGGTTGCCACGCTGATCTACGACCAGTACCTGTCGGATCTCAATTGGCCCATGGGCGCGACTATTGCCGTGGCTCTGCTGCTCATCAACCTGCTGATCATGCTGTCGTGGAATCGCATGATCGAAGGCCGCTACAAGAAGTCATTGGGATAATTCGTCATGTCCAGGAACGGTCCTTTCGCCCTGCTGTTTCATACCCTGGTGGTGTTGTTCATGATGGCGCCGCTGGTGGTGGTTTGCCTCGTGGCCTTCACCCCGGAAAACACCCTGAGCCTGCCGACCACGGAGTTCTCTCTACGCTGGTTTCGCGCGGTGTTCGAGCGTGCCGATTTTGTCGATGCGTTCTACAACAGCCTGATCCTGGCGTTCAGTGCCGCCACCCTGGCGACGCTGATTGCGGTGCCCGCCGCGCTGGCGATCACCAGATTCGAGTTTCCCGGTCGAGACTTCCTCAACGGCCTGTTTCTGTCGCCGATCATCATTCCGCACCTGGTACTCGGTGTGGCGTTGCTGCGCCTGTTTGCGTTGCTGGGTGTCAATGGCAGCTTCGTCTGGCTGATCTTCGCCCACGTGCTGGTGATTACACCGTATGTGCTGCGTCTGGTGCTGGCCTCGGCCATTGGCCTGGATCGCAGCGCCGAATACGCCGCGCAATCCTTGGGTGCCGGGCGCTTCACGCTGTTCCGCCAGATCACCCTGCCGATGATTCTGCCGGGGGTGGCCGGTGGCTGGTTGCTGGCGTTCATCAACAGTTTCGACGAAGTCACACTGTCGATTTTCGTCACCTCGCCGGCCACACAAACCCTGCCGGTGCGCATGTACGTGTACGCCACTGAATCCATCGATCCGATGATGGCGGCGGTGTCGGCACTGGTGATTGCGCTGACCGCGCTGACGATGATTCTGCTTGATCGGGTCTACGGCCTGGATCGGGTTCTGGTGGGTAAACAATGAGGGCGCCATGGCTCTGCTGAAACGACTGGCCGAAGCTGACCGCCCGGCCCTGGACTTTACCCTCGACGGCCATCCCGCCAGTGGTTTGCTCGGCGATACCGTGCTGACCGCCGTGCTGACTTGCAGCGAACACCTGCGCGGCAGCGACTTCAGCGCCGAACCCCGCGCTGGCTTCTGCCTGATGGGGGCCTGTCAGGATTGCTGGGTGCAACTGGGCGATGGCCGCCGGGTGCGTGCCTGCTCGACGCTGCTCGAAGCCGGGCAGCAGGTCTGCCGCGAACCGGGACGTTTGGCATGAACACGAATTTCACCTGTAAAACTCAGCTCCCCTGTGGGAGCGGGCTTGCTCGCGAAGGGGCCCTTACATGCCCCACAAGCTGCCCAGACAAATCTGCTCCCGACAAAATTCAACCGATGAGGTGCGCATGAAATCCGTAATCATCGTCGGCGCCGGTCCGGCGGGCATTCGTGCGGCACAAACGCTGGTTGCCCATGGCGTGCGTCCGGTGCTGCTGGACGAAGCCGCACGCGGCGGCGGGCAGATTTATCGGCGTCAACCGGCCAACTTCAAACGATCGCCGGTCAAGCTGTATGGCTTTGAAGCAGGCAAAGCCAATGCGCTGCATCAGACGATTGACGCACTGCGCGAACAAATCGATTACCGCCCCGAAACCCTGGTGTGGAATGCCGAAGACGGCGCCCTCGACACCTTGCAGAACGGCCGCGCAGCACGTTTGGAGTTCTCCCGGGTGATCGTCGCCACCGGCGCCACCGACCGGATTCTGCCCGTACCGGGCTGGACATTGCCGGGGGTCTACAGCCTCGGCGCGGCGCAAATCGCCTTGAAGTTTCAGGGCTGCGCCATCGGCGAACGCGTGGTGTTCGCCGGCAGCGGCCCGCTGCTGTACCTGGTCGCCTATCAATACGCCAAGGCTGGGGCCAACGTGGTCGCGGTGCTCGACAGCTCACCCTTCAGCGCACAGGCCCGAGCCCTGCCCGGCCTGCTGGCGCAACCGTCTACGTTGGCCAAAGGCGTTTATTACCGCGGCTGGCTGACCGCGCGCGGCATCCCTGTGCATCAAGGCGCGACCCTGACAGCCATCAACGGCGAGCAACGTGTGCAATCGCTGCGCTGGTCCAATGCCAAGGGCAACCACTCACTCGACTGTGACGCCGTGGCCTTCGCTCACGGCCTGCGCAGTGAAACCCAACTGGCCGATCTGCTCGGCTGTGAATTCGCCTGGAACCCGCTCAATCGCGCCTGGTTACCCCAGCGTGACCGCGCGGGCCGCAGCAGTGTCGCCGAGGTTTATCTGGCGGGCGACGGCGCCGGCATCATGGGTGCGGACGCGGCGGAAATGGCCGGGGAGCTCGCCGCTTTGGCACTGCTCGAAGACATGGGTCATCTGATTCCAGCACAGCGCCCTGCGCAACTGGAACACCGCCTGGAACGCATTGGCGAATTTCGCCAGGGTCTCGAACGCGCCTTTACATTTCCCGACAACTGGGCCGCGGGTATCGCCGATGACGTGATGGTCTGTCGCTGTGAAGAAGTACGCGCCGGGGATATTCGCGACGTGGTGCGCGAAGGTCATTGGGAAATCAACCGGGTAAAGGCTCATTGTCGTGTCGGCATGGGGCGTTGCCAGGGTCGGATGTGCGGTGCCGCAGCAGCAGAAATCATTGCCTGCCAGAGCCAGCGCGCCGTGTCCGATATCGGCCGGTTGCGCGCCCAGGCACCGATCAAACCGCTGCCGTTTGGCCTGGAGATCGAGCTTTGAACGAAGTCGATGCAGTCATCATTGGCGGTGGCATTGTCGGTGCAAGCGCCGCCCTGTTTCTCAGTCGGGCCGGCCGGCGCGTGGCGCTGTTGGAGCGGGATTTTTGCGGCTCACATTCCAGCGGCGTGAACTACGGCGGCGTGCGGCGTCAGGGTCGTCCCCTGGCGCAATTGCCGCTGTCGCAAAAGGCCCACGAAATCTGGGCGCAGTTGCCACAACTGATCGGCATCGACGGCGAATACCAGCGTAGCGGTCACCTGAAACTGGCCCGCAGCCTCAACGATCTGCAAGCCCTGCAGGACTACGCCGATAGCAGTCGGGGGTTCGGTCTCGATCTGCAAGTGCTCGACCGAACCGAATTGCGCGCGCGTTTTCCGTGGGTCGGAGACGTGGCGGCAGGCGCGTCCTATTGCCCGGACGATGGTCACGCCAACCCGCGCCTGGTGTCTCCGGCGTTCGCTCGGGCGGCGCGGCAACAGAGCGCGCAGGTTTACGAACAATGCGCGGTGAGCGCTGTAGAACATGACGGACAACGATTTCGTGTGCGTACTCAAACTGGCCTGGAATGGCGTGCACCCTGGCTGTTGAACTGCGCCGGGGCCTGGGCCGGCAGCCTGGCCACGCAGTTCGGCGAACCGGTGCCGATGCATTCAGGTCACCCGGCGATGCTGGTCACCGAACCGTTGCCGCTGGTGATGGATGCCAGCACCGGCGTCGAGGGCGGAGGCATTTATGCCCGTCAGGTTACCCGGGGAAATTGCGTACTGGGCGGCGGCCAGGGCTTTGCCCTCGACGAGGCCCGCGCCCGCCCCGGTCAAGGCGCAGTGCTGGAAATACTCCGCCAGGCCGTCGAGCTCTACCCGTTTCTGGAAGGTGCCCAGGCGATTCGTACCTGGAGCGGCACCGAAGGTTATCTGCCCGATCGCCAACCGGTGATCGGCCACAGTGGCACCCAACCCGGTATGTTGCACGCGTTCGGCTTTGCCGGCGCCGGTTTCCAGATCGGTCCCGCGGTGGGCCAGGCGCTCACCGAAATCATCTGTAGCGGCGCGTCAAAAACGTCGCTGGATGCGTTTTCCATCACCCGGTTTCACTCCATCTCCGTAGCTTGATAGAGGAAGGTCGCGCCAATGAATAATGTCAAACGCAGTGCACTGCTCGGTTTCTCTTGGCTAAGTTTTTCTTGCGTGGGCGCCCTGCTCACGGTCACTCAGGCCCAGGCCGAGCCGACACTTTATCTGGGCATGAACGGCGGGACCATGGAGCGGCTCTATGCCGACAAGGTGCTGCCGGCTTTCGAGAAGGCCAACAACGTCAAAGTGGTGATCGTGCCGGGCACCTCAGCCGATATCCTGGCCAAGGTCCAGGCCAGCAAGGGCAACCCGCAGATGCACGTGATGTTCCTCGACGACGGCATCATGTACCGCGCGATCTCCATGGGCCTGTGCGACAAACTCGAAGACAGCCCGACGCTGGAACAGATTCCGGCCAAGGGACGGATCAAGGACCAGGCCGTGGCGGTCAGCCTGGGGGTCACCGGGCTGGCATACAACACCCGGTTGTTCAAAGAAAAAGGCTGGAGCGCGCCGACCTCCTGGATGGACATGGCCGACCCGCGTTTCAAGGACAAACTGGTGTTCCAGTCGATGGCCTCTTCGACGTTCGGCTTGCACGGCTTCCTGATGTTCAACCGGATCCAGGGTGGCACTGAAACCAATGTCGACCCTGGTTTCAAGGCCTGGCCGAACACCGTCGGGCGTAACGTACTGGAATACATTCCGAGCTCGGCGAAGATCTCCGAAATGCTTCAGACCGACGAAGCGGCGCTGTTCCCGTTGACGCCGACCCAAGTGACGGCTCTGAAGCTCAAGGGCATGCCAGTGGAATACGCACAGCCGAAGGAAGGCGCCGTGGTGCTCAACGTCGCCGAATGCGCAATCGCCAACAACACGCAACCGGAGCTGGCGCAAAAACTTGCCGCCTTCTTGCTGACCCCCGAAGCCCAGGCCGTCGCACTCGAGGATGGCGACCAGATTCCGTCCAACCCCAACACCCCGACCACCGAGCGAACCCATGGTCAGGTCGAAGCCATGAAACAGTACCTTAATACGGCGATTGCCGTGGATTGGGATCAGGTCAACGAACAACGTCCGGCATGGAGTGCACGTTGGAACCGCAGTATCGAGCGCTAGGTCACTGGCCAGGCGCAGTGGTCTGGACATTGGCATAACCTTGTGGGAGCAGGGTTGCTCGCGAATACGGTGCGTCATTCACATAGATATTGACTGACCTGACGCTTTCGCGGGCAAGTCGAATCGCCGCACCGCCGCTCCCACAGGGATAGTGGGTGTACGCAAAATCCGCGAGCTCCCACAGGTTTCGCGGTGTTCCTTTAGAACCCAGTGACGTTAGCCCAGTATATGCCGACACAGCTGGAAGCAAATTCCCTGCTCTGGTTACACTATGCCGCCGCAGCTCGGAGAGCCTGCCCGCACACCATAGGTGATATCCCAGTGGCCGTTCGACCGCCCAACCGTTCGCCAATCAAATCACGCTGGCAAACGTTGCGTCGCCTTCTCGGCAAGGCACCGGCAGCGGGCAGCGGCGCGGCTGGCCAAGTCATCCACGACTACTTTCGCCATCAGGCCCATGCCCGGGGCTACACCCTCAGTCACAGCCAACAGCGGGTGATCGACTGCATGGCCCGGCATGCCTGCATGCTGATGGGTGCTTTGCCGGAACCGCTTCCCGGCCTTTACCTGCATGGTGCCGTGGGGCGCGGCAAAAGCTGGCTGCTCGACGGGTTTTTCCGGGCCATTCCCCTCGCGCAAAAACAACGCCTGCACTTCCATCAGTTTTTCGCCCAACTGCACCAGGGCATGTTCAAGCACCGCGAACAGGCCGACGCCCTGGCGATCACCCTCGATGAACTGCTCAGCGATTGCCGGGTACTGTGTTTCGACGAGTTCCATGTGCACGACATCGGCGATGCGATGCTCATCACCCGGTTGTTCAAGGCACTGTTTCAGCGCGGCATCCTGTTGCTGGTCACCTCCAATTACCCGCCCGAAGGCCTGCTGCCCAATCCGCTGTACCACGCACGCTTCAAACCGGTGATCGACCTGATCAATGCGCGCATGCAGGTGATGGAAGTCGGCGGGCCCCACGACTATCGAAGCCAGGCCCGGACCCATGCACAGCAGTTGTTCACTCAAGGTCACTACGTCTGGCCGGCGAGCGTGGCGCAGCGTCAGTCATTGAACCTGCCGGATCGCGATACCCCAGTCATGTCGTTGCCCGTCGGCACCCGGCATTTCCAGGCCCGTTTCTGCGAAGGACGCCGCATCGGCTTTACCTTCGCCGACCTGTGCGACCAACCCACGGCCGTGATGGATTACCTGGAGCTGTGCCGCCATTTTGACAGCTGGATCATCGATGACCTGCCGCCGCTCGGTGAATGTTCGATTGCCGCCCAACAGCGGTTCATCAACCTCATCGACGTGCTGTACGACCAGGACAAGCACCTGACGCTGCTCGGGCAGCACGCCCTGCGCGAAAGCCTGGACGGCGATGCCATTGATCTGGCGCGCACTCGCAGTCGATTGGGGCAACTGGTCGAAGTCAGCGAACCGGCCTGATCGATGTTTGTCGACTGCACGGCCTGACAGATCAGCCGTCTTTGCCGCTATCATGTCGCGCATTTCCGGGGCCACGCGCCTTTTCCTTGATCAATAGCGAATCTGTTCATGCATACCCTTGCTCAATTGCGTGCCGGCGAGTTGTCGGGCATCACGCGGCTGGATCTGGTCGACAACCTCACCGAATTCCCTCGGGAGATTTTCGATCTGGCGGACTCGCTGGAAGTGCTCAATCTCAGCGGCAATGCCTTGAGCGCCCTGCCCGAGGACTTGCATCGCCTGACCCGTTTGCGCGTGCTGTTCTGCTCCGACAACCGTTTCACCGAATTGCCGGCCTGTGTTGGCCAATGCGCCGCACTGACGATGATCGGCTTCAAGGCCAATCGCATCACTCACGTGCCCGCTGCGGCACTCCCACCGCTGCTGCGCTGGCTGATCCTGACCGACAATTGCATCGAGACGCTGCCGAGCGAGTTGGGAGAGCGGCCATACCTGCAAAAGCTCATGCTTGCCGGTAACCGCCTGCAGGCGTTGCCGGAGTCGATGCGCAATTGTCATCGGCTGGAGCTGATCCGCATCGCCGCCAACCAGTTGACCGGGTTGCCGCAATGGTTGCTGGAATTGCCGAGCCTTACCTGGCTAGCGTACGCCGGTAACCCACTGGAAACCGAAGCCGATGCCGCCGCCCTCGACGCCACACCGCGCATTGACTGGCCGGCATTGCACCTGGAGAAAAAACTCGGCGAAGGGGCGTCCGGGGTGATTCATCAGGCCGTCTGGCAACCGGCTGACCAGCCGCCCATGGCTGTTGCAGTGAAGCTCTACAAGGGCGAAATGACCAGCGATGGCTCGCCCCTGCACGAGATGAACGCGTGTATCACCGCTGGCCTGCACCCGAACCTGATTCGCGTCGAAGGGCGGATTGTTGATCACCCGCAACAAACGGCGGGGCTGGTCATGCAGTTGATTCCGCCTAGTTTTCTCAACCTCGCCAGCCTGCCGAGCCTGGCGTCGTGCAGCCGCGACATTTATGCCGATGGCTTGCATTTCAGTGCGGCGGTGGCGCTACGCATTGCCTCGGGCATTGCCTCGGTGGCCGAGCACCTGCACAGCCATGGCATCACCCACGGCGATCTCTATGGGCACAATATTCTGTGGAATGAGCAGGGTGATTGCTTGCTAGGGGACTTTGGCGCGGCGTCGTTCCACGGGATTTCCGACAGCCTTGAAAGCCGTGCCTTGCAGCGGATCGAGGTGCGGGCGTTCGGGGTGTTGCTAGGCGAACTGCTGGAGCGGGTTGATTCGGGGTTGAGCCATGAACTGCGTGGGGTGCTGGAAGATTTGGAGCGGCGTTGCTGTCAGCCGCACGTGCTGGAGCGGCCGGGGTTTGATGAAGTTGTTCAGGAATTGGCTGAGTTCAAATTGTAAATACAAAACAATGTGGCGAGGGGGCTTGTCGGAACGCCGAATCGCCCCGTTCGGTTGCGCAGCAGCCGTCGCTTTTGGGACGGCTTCGCCGTCCATCGGGGGCAAGCCCCCTCGCCACAAGTCAGATCCAGGCCAGTTCGATCAACCCGCCAAGCCGACAAACATGTCCTGCACGTCGTCATGGTTATCGAGGCCTTCGAGGAACGCTTCGACTTCCGCCATCTGCTCATCGCTCAGGCCGCTGACCGGGTTTTTCGGCTGGTAGCCCAGTTTGGCCGACAGCACGGTGAAGCCTTGTTCCGGCAGGGCTTTCTGTACCGCGTCGAGGTCGGTCGGCTCGGTCAGGAACAGGGTCGCACCCTCCTCACCCGGTTCGAAATCCTGTGCACCGGCTTCGATGGCGGCCATTTCCGGGTCGGCATCCGGGGAGTCCGGCGACGCTTCGATCATGCCGACATGGTTGAAGTCCCAGGCCACCGAACCGGAAGCCCCCAACTGGCCCTTGCGGAACGCCACGCGGATCTCGGCAACGGTACGGTTGATGTTGTCGGTCACACATTCAACGATCAACGGCACCTGATGCGGGGCGAACCCTTCATACGTCACGCGATGGTATTGCACGGTCTCACCCAACAAGCCCGCGCCCTTCTTGATGGCGCGATCCAGTGTTTCCTTGGGCATCGAAGCTTTCTTGGCCTGTTCAACCACCAGGCGCAAGTGTGCGTTGGTAGCAATATCAGCGCCGTTGCGCGCAGCAATGGTGATTTCTTTCACCAGTTTGCCGAAGATCTTGCCCTTGGCATTGGCTGCCGCTTCTTTGTGTTTAACCTTCCACTGTGCGCCCATTTCTCACTCTCTTATCTGTGGCATCTGTGGCGCCGAGACATCTATTGGCCGACGCTTTGCACAAGTTTATACGGCCTAAAGTTGGCAATCGACCAAAAAATCCCGACTTGCATCGACATCTTCACCAGCGGTTGTAGGGCGATTCGGAAATGTCGCTTTGCCGTGCCCGCAATGCGCTGGGGTTTCGTACGCTTTGCACCCTACTTCACGGCGGCAGCGTGTTCGATGCACAACGACAAGGAAAGTCCCACCACCCTGACGCTTCTCGACGACGACCTGAGTTTCCAGGTGGTCCGGTTCAGTGGTCATGAAGCACTCAACCAGCCCTATCGATTCGACATCGAAGTTATCGGGCTGGCACCGGCCCTGAACCTTGAGCGATTGCTGCGCCAACCGGCGTTCCTCGACTTCGGCCACGACCAAGGCATTCATGGCGTGCTGCACAGCGCCAGTTGTGAACATCGAAGTGGATACCGGGTCGCTTACAAACTGGCGCTGGTACCCCGTGTCCAGGCACTGGAACAGCAACGATGCCGACGTATTTTCCAGCGTGCCAGCGTGCCCATGATCCTGCGCCAGTTGCTGGAGGAACATGGGTTGCCTGTCGGCAGCTATCGCTTTGAACTGGCAACCGGGCACTATCCCCTGCGCCCTTTTTGCATTCAGTACGAAGAAACCGATCTGGCGTTGCTGCAACGACTGTGCGAGGAGGAAGGCATCCATTATCACTTCGAGCATCAACGCGACGGCCATGTGCTGGTGCTGGCCGATGACAGCCTGAGTTTTCCCCAGGAACCGCTGCTCATGCCGATGCGCAGCGATGCCCTCGACGAACATCTCGAACCTGTGATCAGCGAACTGTTCCAGCGCCATGATGCTCCGCTCTCCCCTGTGCGCCCAGGCGCCAGGAATCCGGGTGCAGCGGACATCAGCGAAGGCGCAGCCAATCACTCGTTCGCCACTGCAAGGCACCTTTGCGCTCGCGAGCAACAACGTCGCGACCAGCTCAGCCGTCGACAACTGGAACGCCTGCGCTGCCGACACCTGCAGATCCACGGTCAAAGTAACCAGGGTGCACTACGTAGCGGCCGGATCGTTCAGGTAGCCGAGCATCCGCTGGCGAATTTCAATGATCAATGGCTGGTCACCGAAATCCGCCATCAGGGGCGTCAGTCGTCCATTCTGCTCGACGACACAGCGGGCACGGCCCCGGGTTACCGCAATCAATTCAGCGCCATCCCCTGGTCGACGGTGTTCCGGCCCGCGCTCAAACAACCCAGGCCGAGTATCCCCGGGTATCAGCCCGGCCAGGTGTGCGGCCCGGTCGGGCAACCGGCAACGGTGGATGAGGATGGCCGGGTTCAGGTGCACCTCTGGCCTGCCACACAATCAACCGCAGAGGCGTCCACCGGCCTGTGGTTGCCGCTGGCGCTGACCACCGCCGAGGACTGGATCGATCCGGCCCGCTTGCCCGTGGCTGGCAGCGAGGTACTGGTGATTTTCCTCGACAGTGACCCGGACCGCCCAGTGCTCTGTACGGCCATGGGCCCCCAGCCACAACATCGCCACCCTCGTCCGCATGAACCCCATGGCGATACCCGCCTGCTGTTCGACTGGCTGCTCAGCCGCTCGGACCTTGCGCCCTGATCCTCAGCCCTTGTCGGCCTTGCCGGCCGCGGCGGCGAACTTCGCCAGGCGCACGTCCAGGTGCCGTGGCCGACGCCCGTGATCCTCCGCGCGCTCTTTGCGGCGGATGGCGTTGCGTACCATCAGCGAGCCGATGTAGCGAATCGGCTCCGGCGGGAAAAAGCCTAACGGTCCGTTGACCAGCGGCGAACGGGTCCAGGGGTTGTCCAGGCCCAGGACCATCGACGCCAGAATCTGCCCGCCCATATGGCAGGGCCCGACTCCGCTGCCGGAGTAGCCAAAACCGTAAAACACATTGCCACTGGCGCTCATCTGCCCGAAAAACGGCAACCCGGTCACCGAACGGTCCGACGGACCATTCCAGGTCGCCTCGACCTTGACGTCGGCAAACGCCGGGAAGAAGTCCGCCAGGCTGTTCTGCAACAATCCGGCGTAAGGCGAAGGCTGGTCGAACACCGGCAGCATGCGTCCACCATAAGCGAAGGTATTACCGCCCTTGCCAAGCATGATCCGGCCGTCCGGGGTGTTGTGGTAGTAGTGCACGAAAATCCGTGAATCGAGCACCGTGACCCCGCTGGTCAAGCCGATTTCGTCGAGCAGGTCCGGCCGAGGCTCGGTGATCAGCATGTCGCTGGAAACGATCGCCACGCTGCGTTCGAACTGCGGGAACGCCCGGGCCATCCAGGCGTTCATCGCCAGCACCACGCGGTCGGCACGAATGGTGCCGCTGGGAGTTTGAATGCCCGCCGGCCTGCCCTCTTCCAGCCCGGTCATGGCGGTGTTTTCGTGAATCTTCACCCCCAGTTGCAAGGCTACCCGGCGCAGACCACGCACCAGTTTACCCGGCTGCACACTGGCCGCCGCCGGGGAAAACCAGCCCTCCAGGTGCTTGCTGGAACCGGCCATGCGCTGCACATCGGCCACTGGCCGCTGGGTGAACGAGTTGATGCCGTTGCGCTCCAGGGCGGCGATGACCGCATCAGTCGAGCCGCATTGCGCACGATTGGTAGCGGTGTAGAGCGTGCCATCGAGGCGGTAATCGGCGTCCACCGCATACTGTTCGCAGAAGGCGCCGATGGCGTGAATGCTGCGCTCGGACTCCTTGACCAGGCGCACGGCTTCTTCGACGCCGAACAAACGCTCAAGGGTGAAATACTTGGCCGACCACGACAACGCACAACCGCCGTTGCGTCCACTGGCCCCGGCACCGCAGATGTCCGCTTCGATCAGCAACACGTCCAGCTCGGGGTTCTGTTCCTTGAGCATGATCGCGGTCCACAACCCGGTGTAACCACCACCGACGATACACACGTCGGCGCGGCTGTCGCCTTGCAGTGGCGGACAGGTTTCGGATGCATCAGCCTTCAAGGCCTGGTCCAGCCAAAAGGGTCTCATGGGGTCAATCTCCGGTCAGTTGCCCACACGCCAGCCTGCCGCAGGTGCAGCAGGCGACGAGGGACAGGATTCAGGTACGCAGGGGTTTGATGGTCATCGCTTTATTGGGCACGTAGGCGAATTGAGTACCCAGGCCACCGGGGCGGCTGTTCCAGTGCGGGATCAACACCAGCGCCGAGAACATGGCGCAGCCGGCGAAGACGATGAACACGGTAACGGTGTCGAAGTAGCCCGGCAGCAGCCCGCCGAGAATCGCCCCGACCGAGCCGCAGCCGTTGACGAAACCGGCTGCCGTGGCGCCGGCCTTGGCGGTGCCGAAGTCGATGGCGGCCGAGCCGCTGATCATCGAGTCCGGCCCATAGAGGGTCAGGCCCATGACGAACAGCAGCGCCACCACCAGCTGCACGCTGCCGGTATGCAAGGCGCCCATGAAAAACGCCAGGGACACCGTCAGCGCCAACAGGCTTATCACGCAGGCCGGCATGCGCCGGGCGCCGAACAGCTTGTCCGAGGCCAGGCCAATCAGGATCGGCCCGAGCAACCCGGCCAGTTCGAACGCGGTCGGAATGATCGCCGCACCGACCTTGCCCACCGAAGGCATCTGTTCGAAGACGATCACCGGCCCCCACAACAGAATCGCGTAGCGCGCCGGCTTGAGCATGAAGTACGCCAACCCCAGCACCAGCACCGTGCGGTTGCGCAGGATTTCCTTCAATGGCTCCCACATGCTGATTTTGCTTTGCGCGTCAGCTTGTTCGGCGGTCAGCTCAAGTTCCGGCTCCACCGCCGGCAAGCCGACGTCTTCCGGTTTGTTGCGTTGGAAAATAAAAAACAGCACGGCGACCAGCCCAACCACCGCCGCACTGGAAATGAACGCCGCATGCCAGCTGCCGATGAGCGTGTACGCCCACCAACCGGCAAACGGCGAGGCCACCAGACCGCCAAAGGCGTAGCAGGAACTCCACAGGCCCAATACCCGCCCGCGTTGCTCGGAGGGAAAGAAGCTGCCGAGGTTCTTGCACAGCCCAGACCAACCGGTGGACTGCGCCAGGCCTTGTATCAGCATGCAGGTAGCGAAAATCGGTATCGTTGCAAAGTTGCCCATCACCAGCGCCGCGGCGGCGGAAATCAGCAACCCGCCGAGCACAACGACCCGCGGGCCAAAACGGTCTGCGAGGATGCCCCAGGTGAATTGACCGACGGCGTAAGCCGTCAGGTAGATGGCGTCGAGGTTGGCCATGGCCATTTTGTCGAGCATGAAGGTCGGGTCTTCGCCAATACCGAGCTTGGCGACCGAGAATGCTTTGCGGGTGAAGTAGAACGCGGCGTAGGCGAGCCAGGTGATCGCGAAGATCTGCACGCGCCAACGCTTGATGGTGCCGATGTGCTTGTTCATTGTGGTTCTGACCTCAGGGTGTGAGTGTGCCGGCAGAATTGGAAGAAAACGCCTGTCTTTTTATTGTTGAGCACTGCGATATCGCCCTGTCCCTACGGCGGATACCGGTCAGATGAGTCCTGTAGTTGCACGCACAGGCTCATGGCACCCGCTGCTGTTCGACTGACCAGTCACCGGGGCTGAGGTGGATAAAAACAATTACTGATTAATAAGTGAAATCGATTTATCGTATTTCAAATATAAGTTCAGCTTGTTACTGGAGATTCCCATGTCGGTGTCCCACGCCCAGCTCAAAGCGTTCCACGCCGTGGCGGTGCATGGAAGCTTTACCAAAGCCGCCGAGCGCCTGTTTCTGACGCAACCGGCGATTTCCGACCAGGTGCGCAAACTCGAAGAGCGCTATGGGGTGTTGCTGTTTCACCGTAACAAGCGCTCGGTGCGCCTGACCGATCTGGGCGAACGCCTGCTGAGCGTGACGCAGAAATTGTTTGTCATCGAAGCCGAAGCCCAAGAACTGTTGCAGGACTCCCAGGCGTTGCAGACCGGCAGCCTGATTCTGGCGGTGGATGCGCCGGTCCACGTCCTGCCGCAGATCGCCCGTTTTTGCGAACGCTACCCCGGGATCAGCGTGAAGATCGAAACCGGCAACACCGATGAATCGCTGTTCCGACTGTTCAACTATCAGGCCGACCTGGCGTTGCTGGGCCGTGACGTCAGCGATGAACGCCTGCTTTCCCTGCCCCTGCGCAACGACCCGATGGTGGCGTTCGTGTCGCGCAATCATCCGTGGGCCGACCGCGAATCCATCACCCTCGCGGACCTCGACGACACGCCGCTGGTGTTGCGGGAAATCGGTTCGGTGACCCGGCAGACCCTGGAGGAGGAAATGGCCGGTGCCGGGTTCCGCATTCGCCCGGCAATTCAGGTTGAAGGTCGGGAGGCGGCGCGGGAAGCCGTGGTGGTCGGGATTGGGGTGGGCGTGGTGTCGGCTGCCGAGTTTGGTGCGGATTCGCGGGTTTGCGCACTGCCGATTACCGATTGCAAACGGCGGTTGACCGAGACACTGGTGTGCTTGCGCGAACAGAGTTCTCGGCGGGTGGTGGCGACTTTTCTGGAGATGGTGCGCGAGAGTCTTGTTTAGGCAGGTCCGACGTCATCGCGAGCAAGCTCGCTCCCACAGTAGATTTGCGTCGTGTACAAAATAGGCGACCAACATAAATCCCCTGTGGGAGCGAGCTTGCTCGCGATGCAGGCAACCCGGTCTACCTGCCTGGCGCCAACCCGAAAAACGCCTGAATCAACCGCAAATCCCGCCGCCGCTCCATGCACCCCATCATGTGTCGATTCACCAACCCCTCGCCAATGATCGGCACCGCCGCCACCCGAGGATCGTGGCTGACCTCCACCGACGACACCACCCCCACCCCCAGTTCGGCGGCCACCGCCTCGGTCACCGCTTCGCGGCTGTCCAGTTCCAGCAATACCCGTGGATTGACCTTGGCCTGTGCGCAAGCCTCATCGAAGGTGCGCCGGGTAATCGAACTCGGCTCGCGCAGCACCATGATCACCTGATCCAGTTCCTTGAGCTGCACGCCTTTGGTTTTCTGCGCCCAAGGATGCCCGTCGGGCACCAGCGCGCAAATCCGTGATTCGTTCAGCGCCTGCAGATGCAAGCCCTTGCGCGGCTCGACCTCAGTCAGCACCGCCACGTCGGCATGTTCGGACAACAACGCCGCCAGGGTTTCCTGGGCGTTGCCCAGGCGCAGGTTCACCGTGATCCCGGGATAGCGCGCGCGCAGGCTGGCGAGCATCGGCATGACCATGTGCGGACCGTCCGCCGCCACCTCCAGGCGCCCGGTCAGCAATTGCCGGTTGGCTTCGAGCATCACCTGCGCCTCTTCGGCCAGGCCGAACATCGCCCGGGTGATTGCCGCCAGTTTGGTGCCCTCCTCAGTCAGTTCCACGCGGCGGGCGGTGCGACGCAGCAGGGTGATCTGGTAGTGCTCCTCCAGGGCCTTGATGTGCCCGGTAACCGCCGGCTGGCTGATGAACAGCCGCGCCGCCGCCCGGGTAAAGCTGCCTTCCCGGGCCACGGCATCGAAGGCGCGGAGCTGGAACAGGTTCATGAATAACCCTCGCTGATGGCTGGCATAACAACAAACAATTTGATTGATAACACGGCAAATTGCAATTTAGGCACCAACGCTTCATCCCATCGATTGCGAGGACACGAGAATGAGTACTGCCGAACCCATCCTGCTCACCCCCGGCCCATTGACCACTTCGCCCCGCACCCGTCAGGCGATGATGATCGACTGGGGTTCATGGGATGACCGCTTCAACCAACTGACCGCCAGCCTCTGCGAGCAACTGCTGGCAATCCTCAACGGCGCCGCCACCCACCACTGCGTACCCCTGCAAGGCAGCGGCACCTTCGCGGTCGAGGCGGCGATCGGCACGCTGGTGCCTCGGGACGGCAAGATTCTGGTACTGATCAACGGCGCCTACGGCAAACGCC
Source organism: Pseudomonas sp. GL-B-12 (assembly GCF_019955895.1). Lineage (NCBI taxonomy): Bacteria > Pseudomonadati > Pseudomonadota > Gammaproteobacteria > Pseudomonadales > Pseudomonadaceae > Pseudomonas > Pseudomonas sp. GL-B-12. The sequence continues at coordinate 8,565 of NZ_JAHBCX010000041.1, read as the reverse complement.
TGGCGAAAATCTGCGAAGTGCTGGGCCGCTCCTTCAGCACTTTTGAAACCGCCGAAGACGAGCCGACCACCGCCGCCGACGTCGACCGCCTGCTACGTGCCGATCAAGACATCACCCACGTCGCCCTGATTCACTGCGAAACCAGCACCGGCATCCTCAACCCGCTGCCGCAAATCGCCCAGGTCGTCGCAGAACGCGGCAAGCGCCTGATCATCGACGCCATGAGTTCCTTCGGCGCCCTGCCAGTGGATGCACAGCAAGTGCCGTTCGACGCACTGATCGCCGCCTCGGGCAAATGCCTGGAGGGCGTACCGGGCATGGGTTTTGTCTTCGCTCGCAAAGAATCCCTGGCCAACGCCACCGGCAACTCGCATTCGCTGGCCATGGATCTGCAGGACCAGCACGCCTACATGGCCAAGACCGGCCAATGGCGCTTCACCCCGCCGACCCATGTGGTCGCCGCGCTGCACGAAGCCCTGCTGCAATACAACGAAGAAGGTGGCTTGCCCGCGCGGCACGAACGCTACGCCGCCAACTGCCAGGCATTGATGGAAGAGATGAGCAAACTGGGGCTGCGCAGCTTCCTGCCAGCGGCGATTCAGGCGCCGATCATCGCCACCTTCCACGCCCCGAAAGATCCGCGCTACGCATTCAAGGAATTCTACGAACGGGTCAAGGCCAAGGGCTACATCCTCTACCCCGGCAAACTGACCCAGGTCGAAACCTTCCGCGTCGGTTGCATCGGCCATGTCCAACCCGTCGAAATGCGCGAAGCCGTGGCGGCGATTGCTGAAGTGTTGCGCGAGATGGAAGTCCTGGAGATCTAAGCAACACCTTACCCCCCTGTGGGAGCGAGCTTGCTCGCGATGAGGCCCGATCAGTCAGCACATAGGTTGAATGAAAAACCGCCATCGCGAGCAAGCTCGCTCCCACAGTAAAAGCTGCTCTCCAATAGTCAGTTTCTACAGGAATTTAATTGCCATGAACTACTCCAACCCAACCAAACTGCAAGCCGCCATCCTCGACTGGGCCGGCACCGTGGTCGACTTCGGCTCCTTCGCCCCGACGCAGATTTTCGTCGAGGCCTTCGCCGAGTTCGACGTGCAGGTGTCCATCGAAGAAGCCCGTGGCCCGATGGGCATGGGCAAATGGGACCACATCCGCACCCTGTGCGATCAACCGGAAGTTGCCGAGCGCTATCGCAAAGTGTTCGGCCGCACGCCGACCGACGATGACGTCACCGCGATTTACCAACGCTTCATGCCGCTGCAGATCGAAAAAATCGCCGAACACTCGGCGCTGATTCCCGGGGCGCTGGAGACCATCGCCAACCTGCGCCAGCAAGGGATCAGGATCGGCTCCTGCTCCGGTTACCCGAAACAGGTCATGGACAAAGTGGTCGAACTGGCCGCCACCAACGGCTACGTGGCCGATCACGTGGTCGCCACCGACGAAGTCCCGAACGGTCGCCCATGGCCCGCCCAGGCACTGGCCAACGTCATCGCCCTGGGCATCGACGATGTTGCCGCGTGCGTGAAGATCGATGACACGGTGCCGGGCATTCTCGAGGGTCGCCGCGCCGGCATGTGGACCGTGGCGCTGATCTGCTCGGGCAACGCCCTGGGCCTGGACTACGAAGGTTATCGCGCCTTGGGCAGCGACCAACTGGACAGCGAGCGCAAGCGCATCCACGCAATGTTCGAAGGTTCACGCCCGCACTACATGATCGATACCATCACCGATCTGCCGGAAGTGATCGCCGACATCAACAAGCGCCTGGCCAACGGTGAAATGCCGCAATCGAGCTAAAAAACGCAACTCCCCCCTGTAGGAGCGAGCTTGCTCGCTCCTACAGGGTTTTTCTGTGTATTACCCGAACCAGAGCATCCAGCGACCAATCGCCTCAGGCAAACCCGGTGAAACAGGATTACAGTTAGAACACACCGTCGGACAAGAACGGTGGCTTTAAACCGGACCTCTGAGGAACACCGTATGCCGTGGAAAAACTCCGAATCGCGCTACAGCACCGTATCGATCGCGCTGCATTGGTTGATGCTGGTCCTGCTGGTGCTGGTTTACGCCTGTATCGAGTTTCGCGGGATCTTTCCCAAGGGCAGTGGCGGGCGCACGCTGATCGTCGAATCACACTTCATGCTCGGCCTGACCGTATTCGTTCTGGTCTGGCTGCGATTGTTCGCGCGCAGCCTCGGCCCGGCGCCGCAGATCTTCCCGGCCTCGCCGCACTGGCAAACGACGCTGGCCAGGCTGATGCACTGGGCGCTGTACATTTTCATGATCGTCACGCCGATTCTCGGCTGGCTGGTCACCAGCGCCAAAGGCAATCAGGTGATGTTCTACGGTGTCGACCTGCCGATGCTGGTAGAGGAAAACAAGGACCTGGCCAAACAGCTCCAGGGCTGGCATGAGCTCGGCGGCACTATCGGCTATTGGCTGATCGGCCTGCATGCCGTGGCCGGGCTGTATCACCACTATGTGGTGGGCGATAACACCTTGCTGCGGATGATGCCCAAGAGCGTGAACCGTGACTCCTGAGACCAATGAATGCCAATGAATGCCAATGAGGGAGCGAGCTTGCTCGCGATGCGGGTATTGCATTCGGCGCATTTGTCGACTGACACACCGCCATCGCGAGCAAGCTCGCTCCCACATTGATTTGCGGTGCGTTTCAGGTTTGTGAATTGAATCCCCGCCGCCCCTGCAAGCCGCCCGTGTGGACAAATATCAGTCGCGTGCCCCGGGCGAACTTTTCCGTCTCGACTTGTTGCTTGAGGGCCATGAGTGCCTTACCGGTGTACAGCGGCTCCAATGGAATATTCCCGGCCTGCTCTGTCTTTTCGATAAAGTCGAGCAGCAGCGGATCAACCTTGGCAAACCCGCCGCGGCTGGCCTCGAACAGCTCATACGCCGCATCGACCAGACCCGCTTCCTGCATGATCCTCTCGACCTGCTGCGCCACCCCGTGATCGCCAGGCACCGCCAGGGCACCGTACACCGGATGATCCCCCGCTTCGCCCAGCACCAGGCCGGCCAGCGTCGTGCCGGTTCCGCAGGCCAGCCACCAGCCGTCGTAGTCACTCCAGCCCAAACCCTCCAATTGCGCGCAAACGCTGGCCCGCAGTTGCGTGCAACCCAGGGCGCCAGGCAAACCTCCTCCCCCTTCAGGCACCGGATGCAACGTCGGATAGCGGGTTTGCCAGGGTTGCCAGAAGCCCTCTTCATGCCTCGCTCGATAGCCTGCGTAACCCAGCCAGTGCAACTGCATGCCGAACGCCTGCAAGTCCTTGACCGTCGGGGTTTGCTGAGGGTGCCCGCGCAACAGGCCGACGGTGGAAAAGCCGAAACGCTTGCCCGCCGCCGCCAACGCGTGGAGGTGATTGGAGTGCGCGCCACCCAGGCTGATGATGCCTTCGGCACCCAAGTGCTCGGCAGTTTTCAGGTGTTCGATGAGCTTGAACCATTTGTTGCCGCTGATCAGCGGGTCGATCTGGTCCAGGCGCAGGATCGCCACTTCGATGCCGGCGTGAGTGAGCCAGTCGAGGTGAAGGGGGTCGAGGGGGACTTGAGGAAGCCAGTTGTCAGGAGGAGAAAGCATGATGCCGGATCATTGGAGTGATCCGGCATCTTAGCAGCACCTTTGTGGCGAGGGAGCTTGTCGGACGTGGATTACAACTGCGCCGCCAACCGCGAACCCTGATTGATCGCCCGCTTGGCATCCAGCTCTGCCGCAACGTCCGCGCCACCGATCAGATGCACGCTCTGCCCCGCCGCAACCAGACAGTCATGCAACTCACGCAGCGGATCCTGCCCGGCGCAGATCACGATGTTGTCCACTGGTAGCACCTGCGGCTCGCCGGTTTCGCCGATGCGGATGTGCAGGCCTTCGTCGTCGATCTTCAGGTATTCAACGCTGTTGAGCATCTGCACCTGTTTGTTCTTCAGACCGGTGCGATGTATCCAGCCAGTGGTCTTGCCCAGGCCGTCGCCAACCTTGGATTTCTTGCGTTGCAGCAGGAACACCTCGCGGGCCGGCGCATGGGGCGTGGCCTTGATACCAGCGACACCGCCGCGCGCTTCAAGGTGTGTATCGATGCCCCATTCCTTCCAGAACGCGGCGCGATCCTGACTGGTAGCGACGCCTTCATGCACAAGGAACTCGGAGACGTCGAAACCGATACCACCGGCACCAATCACCGCAACGCGCTTGCCGACCGGTTTGCGCTCAAGGATCACGTCCAGGTAGCTCAGCACCTTGGCGTTTTCCACCCCTGGAATGGCCGGTAGGCGCGGCGCAATGCCGGTGGCCAGAATGATCTCGTCGTAACCGCCTTCGACCAGTTGCGCTACGTCCACGCGGGTGTTCAGGCACACCTCGACGTTGGTGGTCTGCAACTTGCGGTTGAAGTAGCGAATGGTCTCAAAGAACTCTTCCTTGCCCGGAACGCGCTTGGCGATGTTGAACTGACCGCCGATTTCGCTGGCCGAATCGAACAGCGTCACCTGATGGCCACGCTCGGCGGCCACGGTCGCGGCGGACAAACCGGCAGGGCCGGCCCCAACCACGGCGATTTTCTTCAGTTGCTGCACGGGCAGGTAATTGAGTTCGGTTTCGTGGCAGGCACGCGGGTTGACCAGGCAACTGGTCAGCTTGCCGCCGAAGGTGTGATCGAGGCAGGCCTGGTTGCAACCGATGCAGGTGTTGATTTCATCGGCGCGACCTTCAGCGGCCTTGTTGACGAAATCCGGGTCGGCGAGGAACGGCCGCGCCATGGACACCATGTCGGCATCGCCCTCGGCCAGGATCTGCTCGGCCACTTCCGGGGTGTTGATGCGGTTGGTGGTGATCAGCGGAATATTGACCGAACCCCGCAGTTTGGCCGTGACCTTGCTGAAGGCCGCGCGCGGCACTTTGGTGGCGATGGTCGGAATCCGCGCTTCGTGCCAGCCGATACCGGTGTTGATGATGGTCGCACCGGCCAGCTCGATGGCCTTGGCCAGTTGCACGATTTCTTCCCAGGTGCTGCCGCCTTCGACCAGGTCGAGCATCGACAGGCGGAAAATGATGATGAAGTTCGGGCCTACCGCTTCACGCACGCGACGCACGATTTCCACCGGCAGGCGCATACGGTTTTCGTAGCTGCCGCCCCAGCGGTCGGTGCGGTGGTTGGTGTGGGCGGCGAGGAACTGGTTAATGAAATAACCTTCGGAGCCCATGATTTCCACGCCGTCGTACTCGGCGGTTTGTGCCAGCACCGAGCAGGTGACGAAATCGCTGATCTGCTTCTCGATGCCTTCCTCGTCCAGCTCCTTGGGCTTGAACGGGTTAATCGGCGCCTGGATCGCGCTGGGCGCAACCTGTTTCGGGCTGTAGGCATAACGACCGGCATGGAGGATCTGCATGCAGATCTTGCCGCCTGCGTCGTGCACGGCACGGGTGACGATACGGTGCTTGAGCGCCTCTTCTTCGGTCGTCAGCTTGGCCGCACCGGAATACACGCCACCCTCTTCGTTCGGGCCGATACCGCCAGTGACCATCAGGCCGACACCGCCACGGGCACGCTCGGCAAAGTACGCCGCCATGCGCTCGAAGCCACCCGGTTTTTCTTCAAGGCCAGTGTGCATCGACCCCATCAGGGTGCGGTTGCGCAACGTGGTGAAACCCAGGTCCAGCGGAGCCAGCAGGTGCGGGTATTGAGCGGCGGTCATCGGTAACTCCACATCGAGCGATCACGGAAAGTGCAGGAGCTCTGTGGCCCCCATCAGTCATGTTCGACAGACTAAGAGTCGCGCCGTCATCCCTCAATGACCGTAACTGACAAATTATTGATCGAAATGAGCAGCGGCTTTGGGCACCCGGGGATGACTCAAAACAAAAACGACCTTGCGGTGCAGGTCCGGATTGAAACCTGCACCAGAAGGCCGCTTCCTTTCGGGCTCTGGAGAAGCCCGCAAGGTTTACGCGCAGAACCGGCTTAGCATGCGCTTGCTACTGACCGAGCAGGCGCAACATAGTCGTCCTGTTGTTTCGCTCGCTGGGTCAACGCCACCATCGCCAGGAACCCGAGCACAATCAGCACCGGATAAGCCATCAACAGTTCGGAAAGGGAATACTTCCAGGCCAAAGGGCGCCCGACACCCAGCATGGCGGCATACATCCAGGACACTGCCGACAACGACCCGCAGGCCAACGCCAGCATCCGTGCACTGAATCCGAGATTTAGCAAGGAGCCCGCCTTTTGCAGGGCTGGCAGTACCATGCGATGCAACAAGATGCCGTTGTAAGTCAGCAACGCCACAATAATGACTTTGGCTTGAAGTTTTGGATTCAAAAAGTAATCGGCACCCTTATCCAGGTAATCGATACCGACGACAGCGACACCCGTTACCCACAGCGCTATTAGTGCAACGATGACAGACTTCTGAAGACTTTCCATGTGAGCATTATCATGCTCAGTGAATACTTTCCGTTTTAAAAGATCCCTGACCATCGCAACATCACTGGTCAGCACCAAACCGATGGCCACACAACACGCCACCAAATGAACGTAAATAACGCCCAGACGCAAAAACTCCAGGAATTCCTTATTTTCCAGCAGACTCATAATGGTATTTATCGCCACGGTATTTTCTCCACCTTATTCGAGAGTACGGATCGACCACTTGACAGAATCTTTAATTATTAAAAACCCTGTACGACCTTACTTCTAAAAGATAAGCCAAATCATGGACTCGGCACTGTTAACCTCATTGACTCGCTTGGCGATTCAATGACCGGCTGGTTTATCACCCCCCTGATTTTTAGATAAAAATCCCCATGTGCATTCACTGCATTTGAAATTCAATTTCCACTTCTTTTTTGCGACTGCATGGGCAGGTCATGACTGACGTGCTTAGGAATCAGAGGCCACAGACGCTCCAATGTTCATTTCTTGAACAAACCACCGACAAACGGTGCGTAGCGCAAGTGCGCCTGAAGCGACAGTAATGAGCCAACTTTCACTCTATGCCCCACCACAACTGGCCTGCTTGACTACTTGCATTTTTACAACTGCACATTGGATCCACTAGTTGTTATACATCCGACAACACGCACAATAGCGAGCGACTCTCATCCAGAGCCAACTCCAACTGCGGATTCCACGATAATCCGGCCACCACTTCACGCAGGCCGCAACGCAGGATCAATTGAATCAATCAGGGCGTGAATCAAGTTACTTATTCGTCATCTGTGGTCATGCCCAAAATCCGAAGTAAACAAATGCCATGGCTGCAGCTACACCCCACGCGGCCAACGCCATTACCGTTGAATTGTGCGGTAACCGGGATTCGCTCAACCGCCGCAAGCCGGACTTCGAAAACCCGGATTGGTCATAACGGCAATACAGGATTGCCCGGTAGGTCTGTCGCAGGCCAATCAACAGAAACAGGCTGATCAGGCCGAGGACAAGTCCACGCCTGATAACCGGATTAACCAATAGCGCAAGGTGATCCTGCTCGCAGGCAGCGCTATCGACTTCCTCAACGGTAATTCGCTGATCATCCGTCGAAGAGCGCTTTTGGCCAGTCTGGATCGCCGCCAGTTGCTCCAGATCCAACACCTGATACTTCCAGAGCGTTGACGACCCTTTTCGGCAGAAGGTAAACGCCGCAGGACTTGAGACGGCGATAATGCAAGCGTCGTTGATATCCAGTTTTTTCAGCGTTTCCGTGGCTGATCTGGTGAAGTCCAGGTCGAAGAGCGGAGTCACTCCGGTAGCAGACGCCGCGACCGAAACCAATAGGCTGCTCAAGAGGCAGATGGCTGAAATGTTCAAGGCCGGGCTTCCTTTTTTCCATTGTTTTTTGTTTTCGCCGCTCGGTTCCAACCTGCTTTGATGAGTTCCAGTACGCTGCTGGCACCCCGATAGCTAATGGGCAATTGAATGGAAGGAGAAAGGGAGGGCATCCATTGCCCTCCCCTCCTCTGTCCACGCTCCCTGCGACAGTACTGACCAGGACCTCAAGTGGCCAGAATGAAGTCCGTCTGATCAACGGCCGCGCTGTTGACACCAACAAGGTGAATCGTGTCCGCCCCGATCCCTACCACCGTGTCCGCCCCGTTAGCCGTTATGGTCACGTTGGCAGCGAACGTCGCGCTATTGATCCCCAGCGCCGTGATATTGAGCAAGTCCTGTCCGGCCGGATTAGCTCCGAAGTTCAGGATCGTATCGTTGCCGAAACCCGCGGCAGCAAACACGAACGTATCGTTGCCAGCGACGCCGCCACTCAGCAGGTCGTTACCGCCACCGCCGGTGAGCACGTCGTTACCCGCACCGCCCACGAGCGTGTTGTCGAGCGCGTTGCCGCTGCCCGCGAAGTTGCCGCTGCCGCCGAAAAACAGATTCTCGACGTCGGCACCCAGGGTGTAGCTCGCGAGCGAAGTCCAGACCGTGTCAATACCCTCACCGCCAAGCTCGCTCACCACGTCCCCAAGCTCGGTGACTGCGTAGACATCGTTGTCGACGCCACCGACCATCGTGTCGGTACCTGCGCCACCGATGATGATGT
>NZ_JAHBCX010000040.1:0-56392 GCF_019955895.1 Pseudomonas sp. GL-B-12 | reverse complement strand
CCGTGTCGTTGCCGGCACCGCCGAGCTCGGTCACCACGTCCCCAAGGTCGGTAACTTCGTAGACATCGTCGCCAACACCGCCGGCCATCGTGTCGGCACCCGTACCCCCGATGAGAATGTCATTGCCCGCGTCACCATTGAGGATGTCGTTGCCACCCAAGCCGTTCAGGATGTCGTTGCCATCACCTCCGCTGGCCACGTCGTCGCCTGCCGTGCCGGTGAATATGTCGGCACCGGCGGTACCGACAAACAGATCACCGACCACTGTCGTTGCGGCAGAGGTGACTCGCTCAAGTGTGCCGAGGTCATCGGTGTAACTCGCGATGACACGCAGTTGCTGACCGACCTGCACCTGGCTGGGCGTGAAGGTCGTGCCCGTCGCGCCGGCGATGTCGGCAAAGACCGCACCGCTCCCCGCCTGCCACTGATGGGTAATCACCGAGGTCGTGGTCCCGTTGGCGTCGGTGAACGCATCCGTGGCGGTCAAGCTGGAGCCTTCCGTCGGGGTCGTATCGCTGATCAGCACCGTGCCAACCGGTACGACGTTGACGGGGCTGCCGCCGAGCGGCGCAGTTGGCGCGGTCGGCGCCGAGAACACGCTTTCCAGCACGCCGTGGGCGTCCTGATAGACGGCCCTGACGCGCAGCAGCAGTCCCTCCTCAGCCGCGGTCACCGTGAAGGTCGGACCGGTCGCGGTTCCTAGTCCGCCTCCGAGCGCAATACCGATGTCGTCGAAGATACCACTGCCCGGGTTTGTCTCGACCTGCCATACGAAGGCGATGGGACTGGTGATCGCACCTCCGCTAGCGACATTGTCCGCATCGCTGACGGTGTCGGCCAACACCGTCAACACTTGGCCAACGGCCGGCGTGCCATCGCTGATCCTCAGCAAGCCCACCGGCTCGGCGTTCAAGCCCGCCACCAGGACCCGCGACTGATCGGCGAACTGCAGCCGCTCGACATTGCTGAGCCTGTCAGTACCGTCCCGACCGACGACGCTGTCGGCCACGGTGATCGTGCCGTCGACGTTCTCGATGACGGTGTAGTCGGCCAGAAGGCCGGTGTACAGGGCCGTGTCGAAGGAATGGCCAGGGTTAAGGGGGTCAGGCGCATCCGTCAGGATCTCACGGACGGCGACGAGTTGGCCGGGGTTGTAAGTGCCGTTGAGCATGAGCGGCACCAACGGGACCATGCTGTCGAACGTTGCGATCTCCGGACCTGTGCCATCAATGTTCTGCCGCACACTGATACGTACGTTGAGCCACTTGTCACCGTCAATCAGGTCATCGCCACCACGGCCTTGGATGATGTCGCTGCCGCCGCCGCCGAGGACGATGTTGCCGGCGCCGAACTGATCGTCGGCTGTGCCGGCGATGCCATCCGCGCCGTTGCCGGCGGTGCCGACGAACGAACGCAGGCCGCTGATCAGGTCGAAGTTGGTGAGCACGCTGCCCTGAGCACCGGCAGCCGCGATCACGGTGGCATCGGCATCATTGCCACGCAGGATGTCGCTGAAGTGCGATCCCGACAGACCTTCCACCTGACGGAACCGAGCCACGGTTGCGCCCAACTCCGGCAATGGCGCAGCGAGAGCGATGTCGGCGAGGCCCAGGTCGACGGACACGCCGAACGGGTCGTCCTTGAAACCGGCCCAGTCGTAACCGGAACCGCCCAGGTAGCGGTCGCCCGCACCGCCGTTGCCGTACATGATATCGTCGCCGCCTTCGGCCATGAATCTGTCGGGCGAGCCGGTGCCAATGAAGATGTCGTTACCGCGTATCAAGTCGAGCCCGTTCGGGTCGAAATTGTCGCCGGGAGCACCATCGGCCGTTCCCCTCTCGATCCAGTCGTCACCTTCGTTACCCATCAGTTGTTCGTCGGCGATACTGCCCATGATGAAGTCGTCGCCCGCGCCACCGAAGACCTCCGAGGAGTCCTCACCGGTGACGATGAAGTCCTTGCCGAAGCCGCCGAGGTTCAGATTCACGCCGTTGCCACTGTGGATGACGTCGTTGCCGTCGCCGCCATGAATGGTGTCGTCGCCCCCGATGTCCGTGATGATGTCGTCGCCGTCGCCCCCGACCATGAAGTCGTTGCCGTAGCCACCTTCGAGGCGGTCATTGCCACCGTCGCCATAGAGCGTGTCGTCGCCGTCGCCAGAAACGAGAATGTCATTGGCGGCCGAGCCACCGAGCACCACATGGTCTTCGCCGGTGTACTGCAGGTAGTTGGTATCAGGGCCGACCGTCGCAGGGTTGTCCCGAATGACCAGCGGCGTGAGGAGGATGCCGCCGACAGGGTCGGCATTGCCCGGCAGGTTGTCGGCGGCCTCATTGACTGGCGTCAATGGATTGTCGACCAATATGCCATCCGGCCCGGCAATCACGCTCGCGTTGAACTGCCTGGTCGGGTCGACCTCCAGGGTAAAGGCCGGAGTCAAGAACATGACGGCTGGGAGGTGGGTCGCATCCGTGTTGGCCATCACCAGTCTCGCGAACGAGTTGTTCTCTAACTCGGTGACGAAGTTAAGCCCCGCGTTGCGTTCCAGGTAGTAGAAGCGGTCGGCGTTCTGCAGCTTCTCCATCTGGGTCTCGAACACGAAGTTGAAGGTCGAGCCGAGCATGCCGCCAAACGGCATTTTTTCCTCGGCGAGGCCGCCGATCCAGAGGTCGATGTTGTCCAGACCGGTAATGGTGACGCCGGTCGGGCCACTCGCCCAGGCGCCGGTGCTATTGAGGAAGTCCAGCCGGTCCGCCGGCTCGCCGGCACCGCCCAACACCAGGAGAGAGGCTGCGGCGCGCTTCCCGTCGAGCGTGGTGGCGCTGGTAATGGAGGCGTGCGTGCCATAGGCGGCGATGAAGTTGATCAGCGATTCCGGATGCTTCAGGTGTTGCACCAAATCGGACCAGCTGATGTAGGGCTTCAGGTTGCTGTCGCCGGTCGCGGTGTAGAACTCACGACGCGCCTCGTTCAGGGTCGGAAGCCCGGTATCACGACCGCGCGCGATGTTGAGGGCGGGCAGGTCGAGCGGCAGGCCCAGCAAGTTGTTGCGCACCGCTTCGGTGACGAACTCATCGATCTCGTTGCCGACCTGGCGCGTCACGCCGCGGACGATGGCACCGGCCGCCTGCTCCGGGGTCGGGCCGCTGGCCGCAAACGCCAGCGGATTGAGGAAGGCCTGAATCAGGCCGACCTCGCTCGAGACGAAGTTGGGGTCCAGCCGGTCGATGGTCTCGACCAGCATCGAGTGGCCGAGGCGGTAGACCGCGTGCGCGAACTCGGCGACGATCGCCGGGTCGATCTCGGTTTGATAATTTTGGTGTTCGCCAAGGAAGGGATCGATGTTCGGCTGAATGGTACGCGCGAACTCTTCGAACACCAGGTGCTGGTACTGCATCTCGGTACCGAATTTCGCCGCCTGGAACAGGCGCTCTCCGTTCCAGTGCAGGGCAGCGATCTCAGCCGCGGTTGTTGGCAACACCAACAATTGGGCATCGGGCATCAGCCACTGGTTCAGGAAGTTGACATCGTTGGAGGCGATGGCCACATCCTTGGTGTGCTGGACCAGACGGTTGTGCTCCGAGTGGAAAATCGCGTGGACGGTGGTCAGGCCGATGTTCTCGTTGACCCGGCCGTCGCCGGCGATGTAGTGCGCGTCAAGCAGTTCGTTGTCGTAGAAGCCTGCGGCCACCGGTCCGCCAGCAACGTCATCCAAGTCAGCCAAGAGCGGAGCACCGGTCTGGCTGTCCACCGGAACGGCGGTGTGGGCGATATCGATGAGGAACTGGTGGCCGGTGCGCACGGCATTGACCAGGCTGATCGGCGCCGCCGGATTACCCTCGACGAGAACATCATCGGCGGTATCAGCAATACCATCCGCGCCCCTCATCATGACCATCGGGAAGCCGTTCGGGCCCTTGATGAAATTGCCGTAGGCATCGGTGGCGAGCAGCGGCACGTTGTCGAAGTCGGCATCGGTAAGATTAATGCCAAGCAAGTCGTGCGCCTGCGCCTTTACTACTTTCCAGGTGGCCATCCCGCCGATTTCGACGTCGTCGGCAGTGCCGAACAGGCCATCGGCGCCCAGGTCACGATTGGTGATCAGCTTGCCGGTCGCCACCGGCTCGCCAGCGGCATTGAACTCGTAGGCGCGCAGGAACACCTGGTGTGAAGGATGCGAGGTATAGGTCTGGTTCTGGTCGACGAACGGCGTGGTGGTGTTTGCAGCCTCGTGAATGTCGTCGGCGGTGCCGAGGATGCCATCGGGCCCGGGCAGGTTGGTGGCCCGCGTCAACACCATGAAGTTGGTCGGGCTGCCCGCAACGAACAGCGGATCGTCCGGCTGCAGCGGGATGAACACCGTGCCGCTGCCGCCCTTGGTCACCAGGTCGAGGCCGTGGTCGAAGAACTGACCGAAGAAGGTCATCCAGGTATTGAACGGTGCGGACAGACCTGCGTCCGGCGCCACGTTAGGCATGAAAAAGGTCTGGAACGTCGTGCCGTCGGTACGGGTTCCAGTAACCACCTGCGCACCGTCCTTCAAGACATCGTCAACCGTGCCGAGGATGCCATCCGGACCGGGATCGAACGTGGCCGCGACCGCCGCCGGGTTGGTGGCGGTGTTGTCGGCGATCAGATTGCTGATGGTGCGAGGCTGCGAGTCGGTCACCAGGCCGCTGGTCTGGGCGTAAGAGGTGCCCGCCTCCGCCGTATCGAACTGCGCCGGAACCAGTCGCGGGAAGACCGTGTCGGCTGCACCGAACTCGTTCTGACCCGCCACCAGGTTGTTGAACGACCCGTCGACCGTGCGCAGGCCCAAAGGCACCCGTGCATTCGGCAGCATGCTGAGAAGATCCTCACCGGCCGCATTCCTTTCCGAGATCAGAATCTGATCGAGAATGAACTGCAGATCGGCCCGGATATAGTGCACACCGGTGCTGGCGACCGGAGTCTCGACCGGCAGCGGGGCTGCCGCTGGCGGAGCAACGCCGGCTACGACCGCTGCGGTTGGAGCAGAGAACGCAGTCTCAAGCACACCATTTTGATCCTTATAGACGGCCCTGACGCGCAATTCCAGCCCGGCGAGATCCGGGGTCACCCTGAAGGTCGGCCCGGTTATGTGCGCCAATGCTGCGCCCCCGTCCGCAAGACGGGTGATGTCCTGAAAGACGCCCGTACCCGGGACTGCTTCGAACTGCCAGTAGAAGGCGATCGGTCCGGTGATGGCACCGCCGGCGTTGTCGGCATCGGTCACGCCGGCAGCCGACACCCTCAGCAACTGACCCGTGGTCGGCGTAGCGTCCGGGGTGTTGCTGGCAGCATCGAGTATGGTCAGCAAGCCCAGCGGGTCGTTGTTGAGCCCGACCCCGCCTGGCAGGGTGAGCGACTGATCGTTGAACTGCAGCCGCTCGATATTGGTCAGGCGGTCGGTGCCGTCGCGCCCGACGACGCTGTCGGCCACGGTGGTCACGCCGCCCACAGTGGTGACGGTATAGTCGAGCCGGTTGCCAGTGAACAAGGTCGTGTCAAAGGCGGGGGCAGCAGTCAGGATCTCGCGGACGATGACGAGCTGACCGGGGTTGAAGGTACCATCGAGCATAAACGGGATCATGGGCTCCATGCTGTCGAAGGTGGCAATCTCCGGCCCAGTTCCATCAAGGTTCTGGCGCACGCTGATGCGCACATTCAGCCACATGTCGCCGTCGATCAGGTCGTCACCGCCGCGGCCTTCGATGATGTCGCTGCCACCACCGCCGAGGAGGATGTTGCCCGCGCCGAACTGATCGTCTGCCGTGCCCAGGATTCCGTCCGGGCCGGCTGCAGCCGCGCCAAGAAACGCCCGCAGACCGTTGACGAGGTCAATATTGGTGAGCACGCTGCCTGGGACACCGGCAGCGGCGATCGTGGCCGCGTCGGCATCATCGCCGGTCAGCATGTCGCTGAACGCCGACCCCGACAGACCTTCCACCTGGGGGAATGTGGTATGCACGCCTGCAACTGAAGGCGACAGGGCCGATTGTTCGAAGGCGACACGGCTCATGTCCACAGTCACGCCGTAATGATCATCCTTGTAGGTGGCCCAGTCGAAACCGGACATGCCCAACATCTTGTCCGGGCCCTCACTGCCGATGAAGATGTCATCGCCGCCTTCACCGATCATTTCATCGAAGCCGCCGTCACCGCTGAAGACGTCGTTGCCGCCGGTCAACTCTGCCAGCAAAGCCAGTGGCAGGTTACCGGCGAAATTGTCGCCGGGGGCGCCGTCCTGGGTCCCGACCTCGATCCAGTCGTCGCCATCGCCGCCCATCATTTGTAGGTTCAGCCGGCTGCCGAGCATGAAGTCATTGCCAGCGCCAGCGAAGACCTCCGAAAAGTCCTCGCCGGTGACGATGAAATCGTTGCCGGCGCCGCCGAGAATGATATTGGTGCCGTTGCCGCCGTGGATGACGTCGTTGCCGGCCTCTCCGTGGATGACGTCGTCGCCGCCCATGTCGGTGATGATGTCATCGCCATCGCCACCCTCGATCTCGTCGTTGCCATAGCCGCCTTCGAGGCGATCATTGCCGGCGTCGCCCCAGAGCGTGTCGTCGCCGTCGCCAGAAACGAGAATGTCATTGCCGGCGGTGCCGCCGAGCACCACATGGTCTTCGCCGGTGTACTGCAGGTAGTTGGTATCAGGGCCGACCGTGTTGGGATTGTCGCGGATGACCAGCGGCGTGACCTCGACGCCGTTGATCATGATGCCACCAGTGGGATCGGCATTGCCGGGCAGGTCATCGACGGTGCCCAGTATGCCGTCCGGACCGGCAATCACGCTCCGGTTGAACTGCCTGGCCGGGTCGACCTCAAGGGTAAAGGTCGGGCTCGAGAACATGAGGGCCGGGAGATGGGTCGCGTCGGTGTTGAGCATCACCATCTTGGCGAACGAGTTGTTCTCGAGCTCGCTCAGGAAGTTGAGTCCCTGGGTGCGGTGCAGGTAGTAGAGCCGGTCGCCGTTTTGCAGCTTCTCGAGTTGGTCCTCGAAGACGAAGTTGAAGGTCGAGCCGAGCATGCCGCCGAACGGCATTTTTTCCTCGGCCAGGCCGCCGATCCAGAAGTCGATGGCATCAACGCCGGTAATGGTTGCCCCATTTGCCAGGTTGGCATAGACGCCGGTGCTGTTGAGGAAGTCCAGGCGATCCGCCGGCTCACCGACGCCGCCCAACACCAGGAGCGTGGCCGCTGCGCGCTTCGCGTCGAGCGTGGTGGCGCTGGTAATGGAGGCGTGCGTGCCGTAGGCGGCGATGAAGTTGATCAGCGATTCCGGGTGCTTCAGGTGTTGCACCAAATCGACCCAACTGGTGTAGGGCTTCAGCTGGCTGTCGCCGGTGCCGGCGTAGAATTCACGGCGCGCCGCGTTCAAGGACGGGATGCCGGTATCGCGGCCGCGCGCGATGTTGAGGGCGGGCAGGTCGAGCGGCAGGCCCAGCAAGTTGTTGCGCACCGCTTCGGTGACGAACTCATCGATCTCGTTGCCGACCTGGCGCGTCAAGCCGCGGACGATGGCGCCGGCCGCCTGCTCCGGGGTCGGGCCGCTGGTCGCAAACGCCAGCGGGTTGAGGAAGGCCTGAATCAGGCCGATCTCGCTGGAGACGAAGTTGGGGTCCAGCCGGTCGATTGTCTCGGTCAGCATCGAGTGGCCGAAGCGAAAGACCGTGTGCGCGAACTCGGCGACGATCGACGGATTGATCGTGTCATCGAAGTCTAGGAAGGCGTCGACTTGCGGTTGAACGGTACGCGCGAACTCTTCGAACACCAGATGCTGATACTGCATCTCAGTGCCGAACTTGGCCGCCTGGAACAGGCGCTCACCGTTCCAGTTCAAGGTCGACAGATCAGCAGGAACAGCCGTGACGGGCGTCAGCAGCCACTGGTTCAGGAACGTCAGGTCGCCGGCGGCCGTTGAGGCGAGGATCGTGTCCTTGGTCTGCTGGACCAGCCGGTTGTGCTCGGAGTGGAAGATGGAGTGGACGGTGGTCAGGCCGATGTTCTCGTTGACCCGGCCGTCGCCGGCGATGTAGTGCGCGTCGAGCAGCTCGTTGTCGTAGAAGCCTGCGGCCAGCGGGCCGCCGGCAACGAGGTCGGCATCGGCCGTCAGTGGCGCACCGGTCTGGCTGTCCACCGGAACGGCGTTGTGGGCGATATCGATGAGGAACTGGTGGCCGGTGCGCACGGCATTGACCAGGCTGATCGGCGCAGCAGAATTACCCTCGACGAGAACATCATCGGCGGTATCAGCAATACCATCCGCGCCCCTCATCATGACCATCGGGAAGCCGTTCGGGCCCTTGATGAAATTGCCGTAGGCATCGGTGGCGAGCAGCGGCACGTTGTCGAAGTCGGCATCGGTAAGATTAATGCCAAGCAGGTCGCGCGCCTGCGCCTTCACCACTTTCCAGGTGGCCATCCCGCCGATTGCGACGTCGTCGGCCGTGCCGAACAGGCCATCGGCGCCCAGGTCACGATTGGTGATCAGTTCGCCGGTCGCCATCGGCTTGCCGGCGGCATCGAATTCATAGGCGCGCAGGAACACTTGGTGCGAGGGATGCGAGCTGTAGGTCTGGTTCTGGTCGACGAACGGCGTGGTGGTGTTTGAAGCCTCGTGGATGTCATCGGCGGTGCCAAGGATGCCATCGGGCCCGGGCAGGTTGGTGGCCCGCGTCAACACCATGAAGTTGGTCGGGCTACCCGGAACGAACAACGGATCGTCCGGCTGCAGCGGGATGAACACCGTGCCGCTGCCGCCCTTGGTTACCAGATCGAGGCCGTGGTCGAAGAACTGACCGAAGAAGGTCATCCACGAGTTGAACGGCGCGGACAGGCCCGCGTCCGGCGCCACGTTAGGAATGAAAAAGGTCTGGAAAGTCGTGCCGTCGGTACGGGTTCCAGTAACCACCTGCGCACCGGCCTTCAAGACATCGTCAACCGTGCCGAGGATGCCATCCAGACCGGGATCGAACGTGGCCGCGACCGCCGCCGGGTTGGTGGCGGTATCGTTGACGATCAGGTTGCTGATGGTGCGCGGCTGCGAGTCGATCACCAGGCCGCTGGTCTGGGTGTAAGAGGTGCCCGCCTCAGCCGGGCGGAAGACTGGAGTGGTCAAGCGCGGGAAAATGTTGTCGGCTGCGCCGAACTCGCTCTGACCCAGTCTCAGGTTGTTAAACGTCCCGTCGACCGTGCGCAGACCGAAAGCAAATTCCGGGTTCGGTATCAGGCTGGCGAGCGACTGGCCGGCAGTATCCGCTTCCGCGATGAAAATCTGCTGGAGAATGAACTCCAGGTCCGACTTGTTGAAATTGGCCATTTTGGATTGCCCTCGATCTGTCTGGGTCAAGGCACGGGACGAGAAAATCCTCCCGCGCCAAGTCAAGTGCTGGCTTGCGCAGTGTGTTGGTTATGTTTTTTAGCGAGAGCTCTGGCGTTACCCGTGACCCGGGATACGCGCCTGGAATTCGCGAAATGAATTGCTCGCCGGGCGATCAGGCAGAGCGGATTCGAGCCCTGGGCGGGCCATGGAATCTGGAAGTGAAGGCGAACGTCCTGGACAGCCCCTTCCCTCTGCAAAAGAACGAAATGATCGACATGATTCTGCTCCTCTCAGGAGAATCACCGCGCCTTGCGTTGCCAAAGCGATGGCAGGTTTCAGGCGGGCGGCCCCCCGATAACTAAGACTAAAGTTCCATAGCAAATATTTGTCAATTTAACGTCACTAAAACAGACGACTGGTGTTTGACAGCTCAACTAGCTGTTTTTAAAAGACATATAGAAAGTTGAGTGCAGGTATAGAGCGAAATGTTATTTCTAACTGTTTCATCGCCACCTACGCTGCTGCATAAGGGAGCAACGCTGCGATTTCGCAAGACTCGCCATCCATAGAGCGACCAGCCTGCGTGTCCATAAGCTGTTTACGGATCTACATTTACCGTTAACTGTTGCGCCACAGGGGCAACCGGCTTTTTCGAAGTGGGAGGACCAACATGCCCAAGCAGTCGAGCATCCGTTCCGAACTGGCCGACGCGATCTTTCGCATGCGCCGCAGTTTTTACTCGCTGGCAGCGTTCAGCGGTGTCATAAACGTCATGATGTTGACGCCAGCCGTTTATATGCTGCAGGTCTATGATCGAGCCCTGGTCAGTCGCAACGTCACGACGCTGGCGATGTTGACCGTTCTGGTGTTAGGTCTGTTCTTGCTGATGTCTACGCTGGAAATGATCCGCACCCGCGTGCTGATCCGGGTCGGCAACTGCCTCGACATGGAGCTCAACCAGCGCATTTTCACCGCTGCATTCGAGCGCAACCTGAGCCGCGCCGGAGGTAATCCGGCCCAGGCGCTGCAAGATCTCGCGCAGGTTCGTCAGTTCGTCACCGGCAACTCCCTGTTCGCTTTCTTCGATGCACCGTGGACACCGATCTATCTGCTGGTCGCCTATCTGATCCACCCACTGCTCGGACTGCTCACGCTGATCGGCTCGCTGATTCTGGTGGCCCTGGCTTGGCTCACCGAGAAGGCGACGCAGAAGCCGCTGGCCGAAGCCAATCAGGCCGCCCTCTCCTCCGCCCTGTACGCCAACAACAACCTGCGCAATGCCGAGGTCATCGAGGCCATGGGCATGCTGCCGTCGATCAGCAAGCGCTGGTACCAAAGCCATTTGCGCATCCTGGAAATGCAGACCCTGGCCTCCGACCGCGCCGCCTTGATCAGCAGCACCGGGCGCTTCGTGCGGATCACTTTGCAGTCGCTGATCCTCGGCGCCGGTGCGCTGCTGGCGATCGACGGCAAGATCACCCCGGGGATGATGATTGCCTGCTCGATCCTCACCGGCCGCGCACTGGGCCCGGTGGAACAGGTCATCGCGTCGTGGAAGCAACTGCTCGGCTGCCGTTCGGCCTGGGGACGGCTCAACGAGATGCTGCACGACTATCCGCGCCGGCCACCGAGCATGTCGCTGCAGCGGCCGCAGGGCATGTTGGCGGTGGAGAATGTGTATGCCGGCGCCCCCGGTACCAACAACACGATTCTGCGCGGGGTGGGCTTCAGCCTTGTCCCCGGCGAAAGCCTTGGCATTATCGGTCCATCCGCCTCGGGCAAATCCACCCTCGCCCGCCTGCTGGTTGGCGTCTGGCCGGCGCAGGCGGGCAAGGTACGCCTGGACGGCGCGGACATATTCACCTGGAACAAGGGTGAACTTGGCCCCTGGCTCGGCTACCTGCCACAGGACGTGGAGCTGTTCGAGGGCAACATCGCCGACAACATTGCGCGCTTTGGCGAAGTGGACAGCGAAGCGGTCATCCGCGCCGCCAAGATCACTGGCGTGCACGAGATGATCCTTCGTTTTCCACAGGGTTATGACACCCGTCTGGGCACCGATGGCAGCCCGCTTTCCGGTGGCCAGAAGCAACGAATCGCCTTGGCCCGCGCATTGTATGGCGAGCCCAATCTGATCGTGCTGGATGAGCCGAACGCCAACCTCGACGACGTCGGCGAAAAGGCCTTGGTCGATGCGCTGGCCGAACTCAAGGGCCGCGGTGCCACCGTCATTCTGATTTCCCACCGTCCCAACGTACTCTGCGCCGTCGATAAAGTACTGATGTTGCGCGACGGCGGCGTGCAAATGCTCGGCACGCGCGATGAAGTATTCGCAGCGCTACGCAAGGCCGCTGTAATGCCTGCAGGCGCGTCGACCCCTCTGGCCTCCGTCAAAGCACGGGAGTGACCGATCATGCAAATGAGCCAACACACCGAGATGATCAAAGCCGATACCAGGAGCATGGTAGATCTGGACGTCGGTAAACCCGCGCGATGGGGCGTGTGGCTGGTGCTCGCCGGCTTCGGCGGCTTCCTCCTGTGGTCCTGGCTCGCGCCGCTGGATGCCGGCGTGGTCGCGACAGGCACGGTCAAAGTCACCAACAATCGCAAAGCCGTGCAGCACCTCTCCGGCGGTACCGTGGAGGCCATTCTCGTTCGCGAAGGCGATCTAGTGACAAAGGGTCAGGAGGTGGTCCGCCTCGACTCGTTGCGTGCCGCTGCCGAAGAAGGTGCGGTCAGCGCCCAGTACATCGTCAGCAAGACCGTGGAAAACCGCCTGGAAGCGGAACGTGACGGCCGCGATGTGGTGAACTTCGACCCCGAGTTGCTCAAGCGCTTCAAGGATGACCACCGCCTGGAGGCCGCCATGGACCTGCAACAGCGCCTGCTGGACACCCGGCGCGCCGGACTCGCTGGCGAAATCAGCATCCTGCAGGAAAACCTGGCAGCCTCGGCAGTGCAGCTCAAGGGCCTGCAGCAGGTCTATAGCGCCCGCGCCTCGCAGATCAGCTTCCTCAACCAGGAACTGCAAGGCACCCGCGTGCTGACGGCCGAAGGCTATGTGCCGCGCAACCGCCTGCTTGAGCTGGAACGCAACAATGCCGAGCTCTCCGCCGGCCAGGCCGAGAACCTCAACAACATTGCCCGCGTGCGTAGCCAGACCACCGAAATCAAGCTGCGCATCCTGCAGCGCCAGCACGATTACCTGAAGGAAGTCGAATCGCAACTGACCGACACCGCCAAGGAAAACACCACCCTGGCCGACCGCTTGCGCTCGCTCGACTATGAAGTGACCCACACGGTGATTCGTTCGCCGATCGATGGCATGGTCCAGGGCCTGAGCATTGCCACCGTCGGCGGGATCATTCAGCCCGGCTTCAAAATCATGGAAATCGTTCCGGTCAACGAACCGCTGCAGGTCGACGCGATGATTCCCGTGCAGGCCATCGACAAGATGGTCCCCGGCCTGCCCGTGGACATTTCCTTCCCGGCTTTCAACCATGCCAAGACGCCAAACATCCCCGGCCGCGTGAAGACCATTTCCGCCGACCGCCTGATGGACGAGGAAAGCAAGCAACCGTTCTATCTGGCTCAGGTGGAGGTCACGCCCGATGGCATGGGCCTGCTTGGCAGCAATCACATTCGCCCCGGCATGCCCGCCAGCGTCACCATAAAGACCGGCGAACGCAACATGATCAGCTATCTTCTTAAACCAATGCTCGATCGTGTGGACAGCTCATTCAAGGAACAATGAGATGGAACGTCGTTGCCTGCTCTTCTGCCTGCTGGGGTTGGCCCTGCCGGCCAACGCCATGGACCTCAAGCAAGCCTGGGATCTGTTGCAGTTCCAGGGCCCTATCTACCAGGCCTCCGTGCATGAAAAAGAGGCTGGCGAGGAAAACCGCGCCATCGGCAAGGCCGGCCTGCTACCGCAGATCAATGCCTCGGGCTACCACAACAAGGTCAATGGCTCCCAAAGCCAGAGCGGCATCGACAGAGATCTCCATTACGACTCCAAGGGCGCCAACGTGCGCCTGCGCCAGCCGCTGTTCAACAAACAGAAGATGGCCGAATACCGCCAGGGTCAGCAGCGTGCCGACTACAGCGACGCGGTATTCGATGCCAAGACCCAGGACGCCGCGGTGCGCTTGTCCGAAAGCTATTTCGATGTGCTCCTGGCCAGCGAAACCATCGTCCTGGCCAAGTCCAAGCTGACCGCCTTCGAAGAGCAACTCGCTTCGGCGAAGCGGCGCATGGAGCTGGGGGCCGGCACCGTCACCGACATCGACGAGTCGGCCGCTCGCCGCGACCTCGCTGACGCCGAGCTGATCGAAGCGCAAGACAACCTGATCAACGCGCGCCGCAAGCTTGAGGAATATATCGGTGAAACCCCCGAGTCACTGACCACCTTGCGCCCGAGCTTCGATACACCACCCCTGCTACCGAGCAACCTGCAGGACTGGTTGGTCAAAGCCCAGACCGATAGCCCGCTGATCCATGCGCGCCGTTATAGCAGCGACCTCGCAGCAGAAGAAGTGAAGCGTGCCAGGGCTGGCCACTGGCCAACACTGGATTTCATTGCCGGCTACACCGCGGGTGAGAGCCAGTCACTCTCCGAGTTGAATCAACGCAACCACTACGGCTCAATCGGGCTGGAAGTCAATATCCCACTGTACAGCGGTGGCGGCGTCAGCGCGTTGACACGCCAGGCCAGCGCCAATAGCGATAAGGCCATGGACGAACTCGACGCCGCGCGACAGGAAGTCATCACCGAAACCACCCGTGAGTATCAAGGCATCCTGAGCGGCGCCAAACGCATTCGCGCGCTGGAGAAGGCAGTGGAGTCCAACGAACGTTCACTGGCATCGTCACGCAAGGGCTTCAAAGAGGGCGGCACCAGCACCAACTCGGACGTCCTCAATGCCGAAGAGCTGCTCTTCGTTGCGCGCCACGATCTGTTCGATGCCAAATTGCGCTATTTGATGTCGCGCCTGCGCCTGGCCTCCTCAGTGGGCAGCCTGGGCGACGACGATATCAACCAGATCAACGACTACCTCGGCCCGGAACTGCTGGTCACCAAATAACGTTCACCTGCCGGCCGGTCGAGCCAAATGATGGCTGACCGGCGTTTTCCTCCCATGATCCCCACCCCGTCAAATCACCTCTCGTTTAACCCGTTCATTCATCGCTGCATCTCGGCGCAGAAAGGCAGCCGCCAGCGAAAAAACCGTCAACGTTGAAATTTGCCCACTAAGCCCTTGATTCCCTTTATGCTCAACCCAGTTCCAAATGAAAAGCCACGCCCGGCTCCAGGCTGTAAACTGTTTCCCCATGCGCAAACTTTTGTACCTGACATTCTCCATGGCGTTGCTCGCCGCCCTCACGACCTACGCAATGTGGGCCGCAGACCGGCCGGTGGGTCATTACCTTTCGGACCTGCGGATCAACCTGGCTGTCGACCAGGGCACGCCTGCGGACCGTGGCAATCTGTTGGGCATTCAGCCCGAACTGTTTCCTACCGATTATCAAAGTCCCGAGCGCTTGCACCGCAAGCTCGCGGCCTATCTGCAAGCAGCCCGGGACCAGGGCTTGTTGAACGGCAAGACCGTCGTGGTGTTGCCGGAACACGTCGGTACATGGCTGATGGTCAGTGGCGAGAAGGATGAGTTGTATCAGGCCAGCACCCTCAAGGAGGCCATGAACTGGCTGGCGGTGAGCAATCCCCTGAAGTTTGCCAAGGCGTTGATCAGCGCCGAGGGTGGCAACCGTCTGGACGATGCCCACCTGCGCATGAAAGCCAAGGCGATGGCCAGAGACTACCAGGCATTGTTCGGAGGGCTGGCAAAAGAATTCCACGTCACGCTGGTGGCGGGCTCCATCGTGCTGCCCGAACCGAGCATCATCGACGGCACCCTGAAAATCGGCCGCGGCGCGCTGTACAACAGCAGCGTAGTGTTCAACAGCGATGGCCTGCCGATCGGCCAGCCCCAGCGCCAGATGCACCCGTTCTTCGCAGAACAGAACGGGATCAAGGCGAACGGCGAGCACTCGCTCAACGTCGTTGATACCCCCGCAGGAAGGCTGGGCGTATTGATCGGCCACGACAGCTGGTACCCGGACAACTACCTCAAGCTCAACGACCAGAGCGTACAGCTGGTTGCGGTACCGGCCTTTGTTGCCGGCCGTGGCACCTGGGATCAACCATGGCACGGCTACAGGGGTTCTTCGGCGCCGGCATCGGTCAACTTGAAGCCTGGAGAAGTCAGTGAAGGCCAGGCCTGGCAGCGCCTGACTCTCACGAGCCGGAGTCCGGCCAGTCAAGCCGTCGCTGGCATGAGTGTGTTCCTGCGGGGTCAGTTCTGGGATCAGGCCAGCGCCGGGCAGAGCTTCCTCAGCAGCAACGGCCAGCACTTTGCCGACGGCAACGCCCAGGGTGCGCGTTTGCTGAACCTCTGGTTGTAAGCCATGAAACCGCAGCCGATGCGCCTCGGCGATCTGTCGGTGGGTTTTGTTCATAGCCTGGCCGATGCCGTGCGCAGTCATGGCGTCGATCCGCAGCCACTGCTCGATCAATACGGCCTTGATGCCGCGCGCCTGAGCGAAGCCGGTGCCCGGCTGTCGATTCCGCGCTACATGCGCCTGGGCCACGGCGCCATTCAACTGACCGACGACCCGGCCCTTGGCTTGCGCATGGGTCAGCTCAGTCGCCTGAGCCAGGCCGGCCTCGCTGGCGTCACGGCCGCCCAAGCGCCGACAGTACGAGAAGCCGCGCGCTGCCTGATTCGATTCGAAGCCTTGTACGGTTCGAACTATCGGGGCCAATCAAGCTTTCACGAAGACGCCCGGGGCGCCTGGCTGCGCTTCTATTCGATCAGCCCCTACAACGCCTACAACCGCTTCGTGGTGGATTCGATCATCGCCGGCTGGCTGCAGCAATTATCCAGTGTCAGCCCTGCCCCGCTGCGCGCCGAACGCATCGAAATCGAATTCGAAGAGCCCGGTTACCGCGCGGCCTATGACGTTTTGGGTGACTGTCCGATTCAGTTTGGCAGCGAGCGCAATCAACTGCGCTTGAGCCTGGCAAGTCTCGCCCAGCGCAACCCCGAGCATTGCCCGAGCACCTGGCGGCATTTGCTACAACTGTGTGAGCGGGAGCTGGAACAACTGACACGCACCCGCAGCCTGCGTGAACGCATCATCGCGCTGCTGGGACCCTTGCTCAATGGTGGCCGCGAGCCCGACCTGCAAGAGGTGGCGACACGCCTGAAGCTGCCCACCTGGACCTTGCGCCGCAAGCTCGCCGATGAAGGCACACAGTTTCGTGCGATTCTCAACGACACTCGCCGCGACCTGGCCATGACTTACATACGCGACACCGAACTGGCGTTCGGAGAGATCGCCTACCTGCTGGGCTTTGCCTCAGCCGAAGCGTTTCAACGCGCATTCAAACGCTGGAACGGGCAGACACCCGGCGAATTTCGCCGCAGTCATAGAAAAACAGCTCAAAGCCTCTAGCTGCAAGCGACAAGTTGAAGCTTTAAAGCTCAGTAGCGTCTTCTGCTGGCTCCAGTGGGTCCAGTTCGAAAGCCTGGTACTCGAGCAGCTCTTCTTGATAATCGTCCATTTCTGAATCCCCCAACCCGTATTGAAAAACGTCTGAATAAATGACCAATCCCTTGAGCATAAAGTGCCCGCGTGAAGGAAAAATGACGCGGACACGACACTCTGTCGCTACTGAATAAAACGTAGCAGCTGGTCAGGAATTTAGCATTGGATTTTTTCGCAGGAGGCCGCAGAACAGCGGACTTGCTTGATGCGGGTCAATATTTTGGCTGGTCACAGGATCGGATCATCTGATCCGATCCTGTGGCATCTCCATCACTGACCGGAGGCAGGCATCGCCGGGATGGGTTCGCTCGGCGGAGGCAAGTCACTCGGGTTCGACGGTGGCGTGACGCTTTCCTGGAACGATGCAGGCTCTACACGCTCGGCCGGCGTGATCGGCGCCGCTTCAGGAGGCGGAGCAACCGGCTCGGAGGCCGCTGGAACCGTTTCAACGGGTGCAGGTGCAGCAGGCTGTACAGCGGGAGCTGCTGCCGGGGCTGGTGCCAGCGGTGCCGGCGCTGCCTTGGCTTCAGGCATGCCCAGGTCCGTTTTCGGCTTTTCGGGGATGTGCGCAGCCTTTTTCGCTTCCGGCGGCAGGAACAGCTCGACCAGTGCGAAGAAACGCTCGTAGAACTTGGCAGACGATACGGTTTCGCTGGCGACCTTGACCATCGAGTCATCAGAGGAGCCGATCGGCATCGACACCGAGCCCAACACGCCCACACCGAGACTGGCGGAGTTGTTGGTCTTCTTCAGCGCATAACGATCCTGCAGGGCGTTGGCGAATACGGTCGCGTGATGCCCTTCGCTGCCGTCATCGGTACAGACCACACTGAAGCTGATCTCCATGTGATTCTCGCCGGTCTGCTGGAAGCTCTTGTGGCCGCTGACCAGCTTCGAATCGTTGCTGGTGATGATGTAACCCTGGCTGAGCAAGGCGCGACGGGCGGCTTCACAGCTCTGGGTATCGGTGACCGGATAGTTTCGGGAGAAGGTTCCGGAGTCGTCGAAATTCTCATGCTCATAGATGGCGGCCTTGTTCGATGAACAACCGGCCGCAGTGGCGAGCATGGCTGCCAGCCCGACAACCCGCATGGGAAGTGATTTAAACATTGAACATCCTGAGGAAAACGGTTCGGGGCGTATTGTGCAACAGATCGATGCTTAGCGGAGCATCGATCGTGCCTTAAAACGGTTACAGGCTGATTGACCCCGATTTTGCGCAAAAGTCACCGCGGTATATGACGTACGGCCAAACAAAAAGACCCCGGCCTTTCGGCCGGGGTCTCCTGTGCAGCGTCAAACCTGGTCAGGCATCAGTAACGCTTGATGTCTGCCTGGCTTTCCAACTGCTTGCGATAAGCCGCAAAATCTTGCTGGCCGATGCGCGAAGCGAGGTAGCGACGATACTGCGCTTTCTCTTCTTCGGTCGGCGCCTCGGCTTCGTTCACGCCATTGAGGCGCACGATCATCAGGCTGCCATCAGCCAGCGTCACGCTGGTGAAGGTCGGCTTGTCCTTGGCCGCTGGCTTCGCCATGCGGAACAGCGCTTGCAGCATCGCTGGGTCGACCCCTTCCTGACCGCGAGTCGCCGCTTCAGTGACTTTCCAGGCCTGGCCGTCGACCGCCTGATCCAGCGGGGTCTTACCATCGCGCAGGCTGGCAATCAGGGCTTCAGCCTTGGTCTTGGCATCGGCACTGGCGTGCTCCTTGGCCAATTGCACACGGATCGCGGCAGAGACGCTTTCCAGCGGCAATTGCGAAGGCTTCAGGTGCTCCTTGGCACGCAACACGACCACGGTTTCCGGATCGAGCTCGATGGCGGTGCTGTTCGCGCCCTCATCCAGGACTTCCGGGCTGAACGCGGCAGTGATTACGCCACGGTTGGCCGCAATACCCTCACTGCCTTCACGGCCGAACGGCTTGGACGTATGGACGGTCAGTTTCAGGTCCTGCGCTGGCTGAGCCAGATCGGACGCTTCAAACGAGGCGTCTTCCAGTTGCTTGCTCGCCTCAACGAAACGCTGCTCGACCTGCTGGGTTTTCAGACCGCGGGTCAGCTTGTCTTTCAGGCTGGCGAACGCTGGCACTTCTGGCGCTTCCACGCCCAACAGCTTGACCAGGTGGAATCCGAAGTCGGTGCGAACCGGCCCCGAGACCTGGTCCATGGTCAACGAATACAGGGCTTTTTCGAACGCCGGGTCGTAAACGCCAGGACCGGCATAACCCAGGTCACCGCCGTTGTTCGCCGAACCCGGATCCTGGGAGAACTCCTTGGCCAGCGCCTCGAATTTCTCGCCCTTGGCCAGACGGGCCTGGATCTCTTCGATCTTCGCCTTGGCTTGCGCCTCGGTGGTCTTGTCGTTGACTTCAATCAGAATGTGCGCAGCCCGGCGTTGCTCGGACAGGTTCGCGATTTCTTTCTGATAGGCCGCTTGCAGGTCTTCGTCGTTGACGCTGACCTGGTCGAAGAAGGAAGCCTTCTTCAGCTCGAGGTAATCGATGACCACCTGATCCGGCGTCATGAATTCCTTGGCATGCTCCTCGTAATAGGCCTTGACCTCATCGTCGGTCAGCTTGACCGCCGCCGGGTCGGCCTTGATGTTCAGGGAGGCGAAATCGCGGGTCTGTTTTTCCAGACGGGCAAACGCCAACACCTGTGCATCGGTCACGAAACCGCTACCTGCCAGACCGGCCCGCAGCTGACCGATCAGCATTTCCTGAGCCAGCATCTGGCGGAATTGCATGCGGCTATAGCCGAGCTGGCGAACCACCTGGTCGAAACGCTCGGAGCTGAACTTGCCATCAACCTGAAACTCTGGTGTTTGCAGGATGACCTGATCAAGCGCCGCTTCGGAAAAAGCAAATTTCGATTGTTCTGCGCCTTGCAGCAGCAGCTTGCGATCGATCAGGCCCTTGAGAGCCGATTCGCGCAACATTTTTTCATCGAGCAAGGAAGCATCGAAATCCTTGCCCAGCTGTTGCATGAGCTGGCGGCGTTGCATATCAACCGCCTGGCTCAGCTCGTTCTGGCTGATTTCATCGCCATTGACCTTGGCCGCATCATTACTGTGCGACGTGGCCTTGAAGATGGCATCGAAACCGGTCAAAGCCATCAGAACTACGATGACCCCGATAATAGTCTTGGCAATCCAGCCTTGTGAATTGTCCCTGATATTCTGCAGCATGCGTCCCCCAGAAACGGTTGAACTTCAAAATTAGGCAACCGTGGAGCGTGGGTAGAATCCGGATAGAAGAAAGGCGCATCCGAGGATGCGCCTTCTCGTAACTGGCGGAGCGGATCGAGGGCTCGAACTGGCGACCCTCGGTGTCTTGAACCGGCGACCTGCAGTCAGGACTGCCGCTCCGCTGCCAAGTCAGGCATGACCCCGACCCGGATGGGTAAAAACCTGAATCGAACTTAGTTGACAGCTTCTTTCAGTGCTTTACCGGCTTTGAAACCTGGTTTTTTGGCTGCTGCGATTTCCAGCGTCTTACCGGTCTGTGGGTTACGACCAATGCGAGCTGGACGATCCGTTACGGAGAAGGTACCGAAACCAACCAGAACAACAGAGTCGCCAGCCTTGAGAGCGCCAGTGACGGATTCGATTACAGCGTCCAGCGCACGGCCAGCAGCAGCTTTCGGGATATCAGCGGATGCAGCGATAGCATCAATCAGTTCCGACTTGTTCACTCTAAGTCCCCTTATATCTATTTGAGTATGATTCTAAGTTTTTTTGGTGAAAGCAAAAACGAGTGCTGAATGGCCTACAGACACTTAAGAGCCGCTTTATAACAAGGGCTCTAAAAAGCTGTCAAGAAAGCCCCCCAGGCAAATACGTACTAATGCGTGCTAATTCTTTCCTTAGAATCTGCGTCGCGCTTCTCATCCTTCGCGACTATCTCCGGAGCCACGTCCGGCAAGGGCTCCGGCGCGTATTGCAACGCAATTTGCAGGACCTCGTCAATCCATTTAACCGGTTTAATCTGTAGATCCTGCTTGATATTGTCCGGAATCTCTTTGAGATCGCGCACATTCTCTTCAGGAATGATCACGGTCTTGATTCCGCCACGATGGGCAGCCAGCAGTTTTTCTTTCAAGCCGCCAATGGCCAGTACCTGGCCACGCAACGTGATTTCACCGGTCATGGCGACATCCGCGCGCACCGGAATGCCGGTCAATGCCGATACCAGTGCCGTGCACATGCCTACACCGGCGCTAGGACCGTCCTTGGGAGTCGCCCCTTCCGGCATATGGATGTGCGTGTCGCGCTTCTCATGGAAGTCCAGGGGGATCCCCAGGCTCTTCGCCCGGCTGCGGACAACGGTCAAGGCCGCGGTGATCGATTCGACCATCACGTCACCCAAAGAACCGGTCTTGATCAACTGGCCCTTGCCCGGTACGACGGCCGCTTCGATGGTCAGCAGCTCGCCACCCACCTGAGTCCACGCCAGCCCGGTCACCTGGCCGATCTGATCCTGCTGCTCGGCCAGGCCGTAGCGGAATTTGCGCACGCCCAGGAAGTGCTCCAGCATGTCTGCGGAGACCTTCACCGAGAAGCGTTTTTCCAGCGCATGCTCCTTGACGGCCTTGCGGCAAACCTTGGCAATCTGGCGCTCCAGCCCGCGCACACCGGCTTCACGGGTGTAGTAGCGGATGATGTCGCGGATCGCTTCTGCGTCAAACTCCAGCTCGCCTTTCTTCAGGCCGTTGGCCGTGATCTGTTTTGGCGAAAGGTATTTGACGGCGATGTTGATCTTCTCGTCTTCGGTGTAGCCCGGCAGACGAATCACTTCCATCCGATCCAGCAACGCCGGCGGGATGTTCATCGAGTTCGAGGTGCACAGGAACATCACATCGGACAGGTCGTAATCGACTTCCAGATAGTGATCGTTGAAGTTGTGGTTCTGCTCGGGATCGAGCACTTCCAGCAACGCCGATGCCGGATCGCCACGCATGTCGCTGCCCATCTTGTCGATTTCATCGAGCAGGAACAGCGGGTTGCGGACACCCACTTTTGTCATCTTTTGAATCAATCTTCCTGGCATCGAACCGATGTAAGTACGGCGATGACCACGAATTTCCGCTTCATCACGTACACCGCCGAGGGCCATGCGCACGAATTTGCGGTTGGTGGCGTGAGCAATCGACTCCGCCAGGGACGTTTTACCCACCCCTGGAGGACCGACCAGGCACAACACCGGACCACGAATTTTTTTCACACGCTTTTGCACGGCGAGGTATTCGAGGATGCGTTCCTTGACCTCTTCGAGGCCATAGTGGTCGGCATCCAGAATGTCTTCTGCACGCGCCAGGTCCAGGCGCACCTTGCTCTGGGCCTTCCACGGCACTTGAACCAGCCAGTCGATGTACGAACGCACCACGGTCGCTTCCGCGGACATCGGCGACATCTGCTTGAGCTTGTTCAGCTCGGCCGTCGCCTTGGCCAGCGCGTCTTTCGGCAGGCCGGCGGCATCGATACGCTTTTTCAGCTCTTCGACTTCGTTGTGACCTTCGTCGCTGTCGCCGAGCTCTTTCTGAATGGCCTTCATCTGCTCATTCAGGTAGTACTCGCGCTGACTGCGCTCCATTTGTTTTTTGACGCGGCCGCGAATGCGTTTTTCGACTTGCAGCAGATCGATCTCGGCATCCAGCAACGCCAGAACGTGCTCGACCCGGGCCGACAAATCGATGATTTCGAGGATTTCCTGCTTCTGTTCGATCTTCAGCGCCATGTGCGCGGCCATGGTGTCCACCAGGCGGCCTGGCTCGTCGATACTGTTGAGCGACGACAGGACTTCAGCCGGGACTTTCTTGCCCAACTGCACGTATTGCTCGAACTGAGACAGCAGGCTGCGAACGAACACTTCCGACTCGCGCTCTGGCGCTTCAACTTCGTCGATCAGGGAGACTTCGGCACGGCAGTGGCCGTCCACTTCGCTGAAGCGCTCGACAGCGCCCCGCTGCTCGCCTTCGACCAGAACCTTGACCGTTCCGTCAGGCAGCTTCAGCAGCTGCAGAACAGTGGCAATTGTACCAACGCGATACAGGGCATCTTCACCGGGATCGTCGTCAGCCGGGTTTCTCTGGGCCAGCAGAAGAATCTGCTTGTCACCCGTCATCGCAGCCTCGAGGGCTTCGATGGATTTCTCGCGCCCCACGAACAGCGGGATAACCATGTGCGGATAAACCACGACATCACGCAATGGCAGGAGAGGCAATTCGATGGTTGTCTTCATGATTTCGCCTCTACGGCGGCCGTAAGGCCGTAAACAGATGGAAGTAAGCTTGAAACCAAGATGGGGGCTGCCTTGGAAAAAAACAAGCGGATAAAAGAACCACTTGAAAGATTGCAGCTGGCATAGCGCGTGAGATGGCCCGGACACATCCGAAAATCAGATCGGCTGTCAGGCCGCCTTCGCTGCGGTGCAGCGATCCGACAAGCCAGCGCCAAATAGCAAAGGGGCCCGAAGGCCCCTTCTTTATTCAAGCTGCGTGACGCTTAAGCGTCTGGCGCGGCCTTGGCGGTCGGCTCACTGTTCTCGTAGATATACAGTGGCTTGGACTTGCCTTCTATCACGCTTTCATCGATCACTACTTTACTCACCTCCGATTGCGAGGGGATTTCATACATAGTGTCGAGCAATACACCTTCAAGAATCGAACGCAGGCCACGGGCACCGGTTTTACGCTCCAGGGCTCGTTTGGCGACCGATTTCAGAGCGTCAGAACGGAATTCCAGATCCACGCCTTCCATCTCGAACAGCTTGGCATACTGCTTGGTCAGGGCATTTTTCGGCTCGGTGAGGATCTGCATCAGCGCAGCCTCGTCAAGCTCGTCCAGCGTGGCAAGTACCGGCAGACGACCGACGAATTCCGGGATCAGACCGAACTTGACCAGATCGTCAGGCTCGACTTCACGCAGGGATTCACCGACTTTCTTGCCTTCTTCCTTGCTGCGCACTTCTGCGTTGAAACCGATGCCACCCTTGGTGGAACGGTTTTGAATGACTTTCTCAAGACCAGAGAACGCGCCACCGCAGATGAACAGGATGTTACGGGTGTCGACCTGCAGGAATTCCTGCTGCGGATGCTTGCGACCACCTTGTGGTGGAACGGAAGCGACCGTGCCTTCGATCAACTTGAGCAAGGCCTGCTGCACGCCTTCACCGGAAACGTCCCGGGTGATCGACGGGTTGTCAGACTTGCGCGAAATCTTGTCGATTTCATCGATGTAGACAATGCCCATCTGGGCTTTTTCCACGTCGTAATCGCATTTCTGCAGCAGCTTCTGAATGATGTTCTCGACATCTTCACCCACGTAACCCGCCTCGGTGAGGGTGGTTGCGTCAGCGATGGTGAACGGAACGTTCAGCAAGCGGGCCAGTGTTTCGGCAAGCAGGGTCTTACCCGAGCCTGTCGGGCCGATCAGCAGGATGTTGCTCTTGCCGAGTTCGACGTCGTCATTCTTTTTGTCACGCTGATTCAAGCGCTTGTAGTGGTTGTACACCGCTACGGCCAGAACCTTTTTCGCACGCTCCTGACCAATCACATACTGATCAAGGATGCCGCTGATTTCTTTAGGCGAAGGCAATTTATGCGCGCTGCTTTCGGCCTGTGCTTCCTGAACCTCCTCGCGGATGATGTCATTGCACAGGTCGACGCACTCGTCGCAGATAAAGACCGAGGGGCCGGCAATCAATTTGCGTACTTCATGCTGGCTTTTGCCACAGAAGGAGCAATAGAGCAGCTTGCCGTTGTCCTCGCCGTTGCGGGTGTCAGTCATTCGTTCGATCCAAATCCGATAGGCTTGCAACACAAGATGAAGGCTATTGCGGGCTTTTTCAAGCCCGCTGGTGATCGGACCCGCCGACCAACCTTATTTTGAGCTGCTTAATTTAAGCAGGGCGCTGGCTGATCACTTCGTCGATCAACCCGTACTCACGCGCGGCTTCTGCACTCATGAAATTGTCGCGATTGGTATCGCGCTCGATTTCTTCAAGAGTGCGCCCGCTGTGCTGGGCCATCAGCGTGTTGAGACGCTCACGAATAAAGAGGATTTCCTTGGCATGGATTTCGATATCCGACGCCTGGCCCTGGAAACCGCCCAGTGGCTGGTGAATCATCACACGCGAGTTCGGCAGGCAGTAACGCTTGCCATGGGCACCGGCCGTCAGCAGGAACGCACCCATGCTGCACGCCTGACCGATACAGGTGGTCGCCACGTTGGGTTTGATGAACTGCATGGTGTCGTAGATCGACATGCCCGCCGTCACCGAACCGCCCGGGGAGTTGATGTAGAGATGGATGTCCTTGTCCGGGTTTTCCGCTTCAAGGAACAGCAGTTGCGCACAGATCAGGTTGGCCATGTAGTCCTCTACCGGGCCAACCAGAAAGATCACACGCTCCTTGAGCAGGCGCGAGTAAATGTCGTAGGCGCGCTCGCCACGAGCGGACTGCTCGACAACCATCGGGACCAGGCCGCCTGCGGCCTGGATATCAGAGTTCTGCTGAATATACGAATTACGGAACATGCTCTGCAGTCACTCCCAAATAGTTATGTCTTGAATACGCATAAGCCAGCTCGAAGGCTGGCTTATGGTGTGTGCTTCTTACCGCAAAAACAATCAGTCGGCTTGTGGAGCTTCTACCGGCTTGACCGCTTCTTCGTAAGAGACCGATTTATCGGTCACGCTAGCTTTCTGCAGAACAGTATCCACAACTTGCTCTTCCAGCACAACCGAGCGAACTTCGTTCAGTTGCTGGTCGTTCTTGTAGTACCAAGACACAACTTGCTCAGGCTCCTGGTAGGCCGAAGCCATTTCCTGAATCATCTCGCGAACGCGGGCTTCGTCAGGCTTGAGGTCGAATTGCTTGACCACTTCAGCCACGATCAGGCCCAGCACTACACGGCGCTTGGCTTGCTCTTCGAACAGCTCGGCCGGCAGTTGGTCAGGCTTGATGTTGCCGCCGAACTGCTGGACAGCCTGCACGCGCAGACGGTCAACTTCGTTGGACAGCAGGGCCTTTGGCACTTCGATCGGGTTGGTGGACAGCAGACCGTCCATTACCTGATTCTTGACCTTGGACTTGATCGCCTGACGCAGCTCGCGCTCCATGTTCTTGCGAACTTCGGCGCGGAAGCCTTCCAGACCGGTTTCCTTGATGCCGAATTGAGCGAAGAACTCTTCGGTCAGTTCTGGCAGCTTTGGCTCGGAAACGGTGTTGACGGTCACGGTGAACTCGGCGGTTTTGCCAGCCAGGTCCAGGTTCTGATAGTCCTCTGGGAAAGTCAGGTTCAGAACACGTTCTTCACCGGCTTTTGCGCCAACCAGGCCATCTTCGAAACCAGGGATCATGCGGCCGGAACCCAGAACCAGCTGAGTACCCTTGGCGGAACCGCCAGCGAACACTTCACCGTCGACCTTGCCAACGAAGTCAATGTTCAGCTGGTCTTCGTTTTGAGCGGCGCGATCGGCCACTTCGAAACGGGTGTTCTGCTTGCGCAGGATGTCCAGCATCTTGTCCAGATCGGCATCAGACACGTCAGCGCTCAGGCGCTCTACGGTGATACCTTCGAAACCGGCAACGGTGAACTCAGGGAACACTTCGAATACGGCTACGTATTCCAGGTCCTTGCCCGCTTCCAGGGATTTTGGCTCGATCGAAGGCTGGCCAGCCGGGTTCAGCTTCTGCTCAACCACAGCTTCGTAGAAGGAAGACTGGATCACGTCGCCTACAGCTTCCTGGCGAGCGTCAGCACCGAAACGGCGCTTGATTTCGCTCATTGGCACTTTGCCTGGACGGAAGCCAGCAATCTTGGCCTTTTGGGCGGTCTGCTGCAGACGCTTGTTGACCTGGCTCTCGATGCGCTCAGCCGGCACGGTGACGCTCATGCGGCGCTCAAGAGCAGTAGTATTTTCAACAGAAACTTGCATGGATATTCCTCGTTGCACAGACGTTAGCCGGCCGTTTCCGACCCCAGAATCAAGGGCATGCATTCTAGTGGGTCAAACTCAAGAAGTCACCCTACTGAAAACGGGTAAAAACGCAGCAGGCAATTTATAGGTGCGAATGCACGAATGCACCTCGCCCCGATGGCAAATACAGCCAATCACGCCAGGGCTCTGCGCCAACCTTTCTATATAGAGGAGGTCGCCAATCATCTCCCTGACAGCCGATCTCGCAAGCAAGGCCGGCGGACAGAACAGCATCATCGAGAAACATAAATACGACGAAACGCCCTGCCCTTGCGACCCGGAACCCGCGGCCGCTGAAACAAAAAAGGCGCCAGACTTTTCAATCTGGCGCCTTTCGAAATATGGGGTGGACGATGGGGATCGAACCCACGACAACGGGAGTCACAATCCCGTGCTCTACCAACTGAGCTACGCCCACCATATTGCCTGTTAAAGAAGCCAAACAACTTCTTTATCAAGCTCCAGCCAGGCCAAAGACCTGAGTGAAGCTTTAATTGGTGCGGATGAAGAGACTCGAACTCTTACGCCTCGCGGCGCTGGAACCTAAATCCAGTGTGTCTACCAATTCCACCACATCCGCGGGTGAAGCCTTTAAAGCAAAGGCGCCAGACTGTTAATCTGGCGCCTTTCGAAATATGGGGTGGACGATGGGGATCGAACCCACGACAACGGGAGTCACAATCCCGTGCTCTACCAACTGAGCTACGCCCACCATATCGCGCTACTTGTGCCAAAGCTGCCTAATGGCGCACCCGGCAGGACTCGAACCTGCGACCATCCGCTTAGAAGGCGGATGCTCTATCCAGCTGAGCTACGGGCGCCTTGTTAGCTGTAACCTTGGAGGACTACAAACTAAGTGCTTTCCAGTCTCACAGAATCGTAATCCCGCTCAACCTTCCTAACCAGTGCTAGGCTGTGCCCGACAAGTGCGACGAATAGTATAGAGCCACCCGAAGGTCGTCAAATCCTTTTTAAAAAAAATTCATTTAATTAAAGGAGTTAGGGGAATTTGCAGACCAAGCGCCTTTGCCCTCACCGCATGACATGCGAGAATGCGTTCTCTTTTTTTCCCCTCTCGATGGTTAATCACGCGCAATGACTGCACAACTTATCGACGGCAAATCGATCGCCGCCAGCCTGCGCCAGCAGATCGCCCAACGTGTCACCGAGCGTCGCCAGCAAGGCCTGCGCACGCCCGGCCTTGCGGTGATCCTGGTCGGCAGCGATCCTGCCTCTCAGGTTTATGTCTCGCACAAGCGTAAAGACTGTGAAGAGGTCGGCTTTCTATCCCAAGCCTATGACCTGCCTTCCGAAACCACTCAAGAAGCGCTGACCGAACTGATCGATCGCCTGAACGACGATCCTGCAATCGACGGCGTTCTGCTTCAGCTGCCGCTTCCCGAACACCTGGACGCCTCCAGACTGCTGGAGCGCATTCGTCCGGATAAAGACGTCGACGGCTTCCATCCTTATAACGTCGGTCGCCTGGCCCAGCGTATCCCCCTGCTGCGCCCATGCACCCCCAAAGGCATCATGACTTTGCTGGAAAGCACCGGTGTCGACCTTTACGGGATGAATGCCGTGGTCGTCGGCGCGTCCAATATCGTTGGTCGCCCGATGGCCATGGAATTGCTGCTGGCCGGTTGCACCGTGACGGTCACCCACCGCTTTACCAAGGACCTGGCCGGCCATGTCGGCCGTGCGGACCTGGTCGTCGTCGCCGCCGGCAAGCCGGGCCTGGTCAAGGGCGAATGGATCAAGGAAGGCGCGATCGTGATCGATGTCGGCATCAACCGTCAGGACGACGGCAAGCTGGTCGGTGACGTGATCTACGAAACCGCCCTGCCCCGCGCCGGCTGGATTACTCCGGTACCGGGCGGCGTAGGCCCGATGACCCGTGCCTGCCTGTTGGAAAACACCCTGTACGCCGCTGAAACCCTGCACAGCTGAGTTTCAACGCGCACGCTGTCAGCGTGACAAGGAACCCCGCCCTGGCGGGGTTTTTTTTGCCCGCGAAAAACACCGACCGCCTGCCGGAAAATGACTTTTTTTTCATGTTTCTCAGGACTTTCACCTGTTACTTGATCAACCATCGACAGTTATTCAGCCATACTCCAGAATGTCGCGCTTTTTACGAAATAGCCCGTTACAAAACGGCTTATCAACACTTTATGAGTCTGCCAGCGTGAAAATCCGTCTTTCCATCCTGAGCCTATTTTTTGCAGTTACAGGGACTTTCATCACGCCAATTGCCAGCGCTGGCGAAATCACCGCTGCCCCGCGAGATACTTCACATCTCAAGATCGCTTCCGGCAGCGCCCTGCTCATGGATCTGCAGACCAATAAAGTCATCTACGCCAGCAACCCCGACGTGGTCGTCCCCATCGCTTCGGTCAGCAAGCTGATGACGGGCCTGGTGGTGGTTGAAGCCCGCCAGAACATGGACGAATACATCAACATCAACATCAGCGACACGCCAGAAATGAAAGGTGTTTACTCCCGGGTCAAGCTCAACAGCGAAATGCCGCGCCGGGAAATGCTGCTGATCGCATTGATGTCTTCGGAAAACCGCGCCGCCGCCAGCCTGGCGCACCACTATCCGGGTGGCTACGCCGCATTCATTGCCGCGATGAACGCCAAGGCCAAGGCGCTGGGCATGACCAATACGCACTTCGTCGAACCAACCGGCCTGTCGCCGCGCAACGTATCCACCGCACGTGACCTGAGCAAACTGTTGGTCGCTGCACACAAGTACCCATTGCTGACCGAGCTGAGCACGACCAAGGAAAAAACCGTGTCGTTCCGCAAACCCAACTACAGCCTGGGCTTCCGCAACACCGACCATCTGGTCAACAAAGCGAACTGGAACATCGAGCTGACCAAGACCGGTTTCACCAACGAGGCCGGCCACTGCCTGGTGCTGGTGACACATATGGCGAATCGCCCGGTTACCTTGGTGATCCTCGACGCCTATGGCAAGTACACCCACTTTGCCGACGCCGCGCGGATTCGCAACTGGGTCGAAACCGGGCACGGTGCTGACGTGCCCTCGGTGGCCCTGCAGTACAAATCGGATAAAAACCTCAAGCAACGCCAAAGCGGCGTGGTTGAAGCCTCGAAGTAACCAAGCGGCAACGCACGAAAAGCCCCGGTCATTCGGGGCTTTTTTTCGCCAGACATTCAGTCGTTGGGCAGCGGCATCTGGTCGTCATCCGGGATGCCGTCGCCGGTACTTGGATCTCTCCAACCCTTCGGCTTTTCAGTGGGCACCACCGTTGGCCGCGCCAGAGGGTCCCTCAACGGGCTGTCGGGATCCATCACTGGATCGGTGCTTTGCTCGGGGGTTGTGGGGACAGTTTCCGGACGTTTGTCGTCGAAACTGGAATCGGTAGACATACGCACCTCCATTGGACCTAAGGCTTCAGATTACCCAGCGGATCATAGGGCTTGGCCGGAGCCTTGGGGTTGTCACCCGGTTTCACGTCCCTCGGTGCCTTGGCGGGCCCGATCGGGTCGACCTGAGGATCGGCAAGGTCCGGAGAATCGGGATCGAAACCCAGCTCATTGCCAGACGAATGCTCAGACGAGTGCGGACCGACGGGCGTTGTTGAATGAGCCATGGGCACCTCCTGATCTCGGCCCGGAATAATGTTCCGGGCCCTTAACGATCAGAGGCTGGCGATGGGTGAAGGTGCCCGGCGGGTGACCAACGGACTTACTGGCTGGCCAAGGCTTTTTTCGCCCTGGCGGCGGCCTGCTCCTGACCGGCTTGCGCCAGATCGCTGGCGGCCTTGAGCCAACGCTGCTGATCGACCTGGGCCGGGATTTGCGTCGGATTCTGGATCAGCACGGCCCAACCGCCGGCGTCCTTGAACGCCGATTCGAAGGAACTGAAGCTCATCAGTTCGCGGTGATTCATCCCGGCCCGCAGCAGGACCGTCTGCTTCTGGCGGTTGTAGCCGGCAAGAATGGCGTATCGCGGTTCGGCCCACATGGCCGAGCCTTCAGTAAAACGCACCATCACCGGATAACCGGCGGCGACTTGCGTCAACAAGGCCGGCAGGTTGCTGTCGAGGGGATAAACCACCATCCCGTACTCGCGGGCCAGGTTCTGCATGTTCTGTTGCAACTGGGCTTCGGCCCCCGGCAAATGCAAGGGTTTGTCGAGCAGCCCCGGGGTAATCACGATGCCCTGCTGGGACAGCATGCTGGCCAGCACCTGCGGTCCGCTTTGATACGCATCGCCCCGGTAGAACCGGCCGCTGAGTTCGACACGCTCCGGCAAACGCTTGATCTCGGGCGCAACGCTCCCGGCACAGCCCGCCAGGCTTGCCACGCAACCGGCTATGAGCATGGCCGACAAAATTCGAGAAAATACCCGCACCATCATCTCTCTCTTGTTCAGGTTCAGACGCCAGGCAATCCCATTCCCGGCTTGGTCGTCGATCATAGGTCGCCGCGCCTCTACGGTATAGCTCTAAACGGTAGTCGCGTGCATTCGATAGAGCGAACTGGTTGGTGACTGCCGACTTTCGGTCAATAGCCTGAAATACAGCAACGGCTAGACTGTTCCCTGAAGGGACGACAGCGAAGCGCGTGTGCCCACAGAAGGGCAAAGAGGAGGCACAGATGAGCCTGACCATGATCATTGTGATGTTGATTGGCGGTTGGCTGGCGGTAGCCGCCGCCATGTTGTGGGGCGTGCTGCGCATTACTCGCCGCCACCATCACCCTGTCCAGCCGGCTCCTGCACCAGAAGCGGACAAGACGCCGAGCCAGCACGCCAACGCTCACTGACACCACCTTTACCCGATACCAACAAAAACGGCCGCCTGCACTCCTTGGAGTTCAGGCGGCCGTTTCTTTTAGCGTGGGTCAAGCCTCAGTGGCTAGCCGCTTCTGCCTGGACCGGCGGGACATCATGTTCAACGCCTCGATCGAAGCCGAGAATGCCATGGCCGCATAGACGTAGCCTTTCGGTACATGGGCGCCGAAGCCTTCGGCGATCAGCGTCATGCCGATCATGATCAGGAAGCCCAGGGCCAGCATTACCACTGTCGGGTTGTCGTTGATGAACTTGGCCAACGGATCAGCCGCCAGCAACATCACCAGTACCGACACCACCACCGCGATGACCATGATCGGCAAATGCTCGGTCATGCCGACAGCAGTAATGATGCTGTCGATGGAGAACACCATGTCCAGCATCAGGATCTGACCGATCGCCGCCGCGAAGCCCAGGGTCACGGTCGAGGTCGCCGACTTCGGATCTTCCGGTGCCGGGTCCATGCTGTGATGGATCTCGGTGGTTGCCTTCCACAACAGGAACAGGCCACCGGCAATCAGGATCA
The DNA here is from genome assembly GCF_019955895.1 of Pseudomonas sp. GL-B-12. Taxonomy (NCBI): domain Bacteria; kingdom Pseudomonadati; phylum Pseudomonadota; class Gammaproteobacteria; order Pseudomonadales; family Pseudomonadaceae; genus Pseudomonas; species Pseudomonas sp. GL-B-12. Next base: position 24,109 of record NZ_JAHBCX010000040.1, on the reverse strand, counting down.
TGTCTTTCCAGGAAAACGCGTGGCCGAGAATCTCGATCACCGGATTGGTCAACTGGACGATGAACGCGATGGTGCTCAGCAAGCCCAGGCGCAGGATCAACGCCATGCCGATACCGATGCGCCGTGCCCGCTGGCGATTGTGCAAGGGCAGCTTGTTGGTCAGGATCGAGATGAAGATCAGGTTATCGATGCCGAGCACGATCTCCATCACAATCAGGGTGGCAAGGGCGACCCAGGCGGTGGGGCTGGCGGCAAGTTGTAAAAGGTAGTCCATGGGTCAGTCCTGACTCGTTGTAATACGGTTTAGATTTCCTGGGAGGAAGATTCGGTTTTTTCCGAGTCTTTTTCCGATGATTCTTTTTTGCTGATCAACCCGCTGGTGGCGTCACTGAGTGCTTGCTCGGCGGCCTTGTGGGTATCGTCAATCGCCTGTTTGGCGCTTTCGGCAGCCTTGCCCATCAATTGTTGCGCGCTTTTCTCGGCCTGGTCGCAACCGGCCAGTACCAGTAAAGACGTGATCAACAGTGCCGTGGCTTTAAGCTTCATGATGCTTTCCTCGATAGAACGAACGGGACCTAAACGATGGCCCGTTGATAGCGATGCATTCTAGGGAAGCAAACACTTCAGGAAAATTCGTATTTTCAGCGGTTATACTTCGATTTTTACGAAGTGTTAGACGCCATGCTCAACTATCGGCAATTGCATTACTTCTGGGTGGTGGCCAAGACCGGCAGCATCGTGCGCGCCTGCGAGCAGCTCAATCTCACGCCACAAACCATCAGCGGGCAGATTTCATTGCTGGAACAGACCTTTGGTATCGAGTTGTTTCGGCGCGTCGGACGGCAACTCGAACTGACCGAGGCCGGCCGCCAGGCCCTGCCCTACGCCGAACAAATGTTTCAGCTGGGTGGCGAACTGGAACTGATGCTGCGGGCACAACCCAATGAACAGCAGATTCTGTTTCGCGTCGGTGTGGCCGACGTGGTGCCCAAATCCATCGTCTATCGCCTGATCGCACCGACCATGGAGCTGAGCGAACCGCTGCGCATCACGTGCCGCGAAGACAAGCTGGAACGCCTGCTGGCCGACCTGGCGATCCAGCGCCTGGACCTGGTGATCTCCGACAGCCCGATGCCATCGCACCTGGACATCAAGGGCTACAGCCAGAAACTCGGTGAGTGCGGGATCAGTTTTTTCGCCACCCCTGAGCTGGCGACCCGTTACGGCCGGGACTTTCCGCGTAACCTGCACGGTGCGCCGCTGCTGATTCCCGGACCGGAAACCGTGGTGCGCAGCCGCTTGCAACGCTGGTTCGCCGAGCAACAGATCCAGCCGAAAATTGTCGGTGAGTTCGACGACAGCGCCCTGATGCAGGCCTTCGGCCAATCCGGCAGCGGAATCTTCATTGGCCCGAGCGTGATTGCCGATGAAGTGCAACGCCAATATGGCGTGGAGGTGATTGGCCAGACCGACGCGGTGAGCGAGTCGTTCTATGCCATCTCAGTGGAACGCAAGGTCAAGCACCCCGGCATTGTCGCCATTACCGAAGGTGCCCGACGCGAGCTGTTTACAGCGCTGTGACCTGTTCGCGCGGCTTGAAAGTCATCAGCGCAATGGCCAGCAGGATCGACGCCAGAATGAAAGCAGCGGCTGCAAAGCCAAGGCCTTGCAGGCCAACGCTGTCGATCACCCGACCACCGATCATCGCGCCCAGACCGATACCGAGGTTGGCCCCGGCGATGTTCAGCGACGCGGCAAACGCCGGCGCTTCAGGCGCGGCCTTCATCAGGCGCACATGGCTGACCAGGAACAACGCCGCCTGGGTCACACCCCAGATGCCCATCGCCGCCGCCAGACCGAGCGGCGAATGAATGTTCGGCACCAGCGCCACCAGGCCGGCAATCATGAACGCGCAGAACATCATCGACGCCATCAATGGATGACGATCCACCGCCCGGCCACCCAGGGAGTTGCCGATCAACCCGACCGCGCCGAATCCCATCAGGCACCAGCCGACCACTGTGCCGTTGAAGCCGGCCAGTCGTTCAAGAATGTCCGCCAGATAGGTGTAGGCGGTGAACATGCCGCTGAACACAATCACTGACAGCAGCACGTGACCGAGCATCAGCGGGCTGTGCAGGATCTTGAACTGCGACCGGAAGCTCACCTGATGCTGGTGCAGGTTGGTCTTCGGCAGATAGATAAACAGCAGCAACGCCTTGGCAAAGGCGATGACCGCCAGAATCGCGAAGGCACTGCGCCAGCCGAACGCATCGGAAATCAGCGTGCCCACGGGAATACCGAACACCGTGGCGCAAACGATGCCGAAGCCGATCTTGGCGATGGCGCGACCGGCGTAATCCGGCCCGACGATGTCCACCGCCGTTTCGCTGGCCAAGGCCCAGAACACCGGCAGCCCCAGCGCCGGGATCAAGCGGGCAAACGCCATCACCCAGATGTTCGGCGCCAGCGCCGCGAGCGTGTTGGCCAGGCCAAACATGATCAGCACCGAGATGAACAGCTTGCGACGCTCGAAGCGGGCGAAGTACGCCGTCAGGAACGGCCCGAACGCGGCCACGGTGAAGGCGAACAGGGTCACCAGCAAACCGGCCTGCGGGATGCTGACCTCCAGGTCCCGGGCGATCGCCGGCAACAGGCCAACGATGATGAATTCCGTGGTCAGCACCGTGAAGCCGGCGGCGGACAACAGAAGAATGGGCAACAGCATGCAAAACTCCAGAAAACGAAAACACCAGCGATAGCCCGAAGGCCCACTGGCAGACATGAAAATGAGGATGGCGAATCTTAACAGAGTGTTTTCGGATGCGGTTGCACGAACCTGCAATTCGCGTTGAATGCCAGGGTGGCAGTTCGTCACAGGTCTGAAAGATCGCTCCTGCGCTGTGATAAAGTCCGCGCCCCTTGTGGCGAGGGAGCTTGCTCCCGCTGGACTGCGCAGCAGGCCCATTTGGTGGGGCCGCTTCGCTGCCCAGCGGGAGCAAGCTCCCTCGCCACAGGAATCAGCGCTGGCATTAGCCCCGTGTTCCCCTCTCGGTTTCCCGCCTGCGGCCTGCCCTGTTTGTTGCCGCAAACCTGCGAAACCATGCATTAATAAAAAATCAGAGATGCCGTTTTATGACTGCTTCATCCCCTTCTCTATTACAACGCCTTAAACGCTTGAGCCTGGTCACACAGATCGTGATCGGCCTGATCGCCGGTATTGCCCTGGCGCTGTTTGCCCCCGACATGGCGAAGTCCACGGCGTTCATCGGCAAAGTGTTTGTCTCGGCACTGAAAGCAGTCGCGCCGATTCTGGTGTTCGTGCTGGTCATGGCATCGATTGCCAACCACAAGCACGGTCAGGAAACCCATATCCGGCCGATTCTGTTCCTGTATCTGCTGGGCACTTTCGCCGCAGCGGTGGTGGCGGTGGTTGCCAGCATGACGTTCCCGTCGAGCCTGGTGCTGTCGACACAGGACGTCGCGGTCACAGCGCCAGGCGGGATTGGCGAAGTGTTGCAAAGCCTGTTGCTGAGCGTGGTCGATAATCCGGTCAGTGCGCTGATGAACGCCAATTTCATCGGCATTCTGGCCTGGGCCATCGGTATGGGCATTGCCATACGCCACGCGGGCGATACCACCCGTGAAGTGCTGGGCGACCTGTCCAACGGCGTGACGGTGATCGTGCGCCTGGTGATCAGCTTCGCCCCGCTGGGCATCTTCGGTCTGGTGGCCTCGACCCTGGCCACCTCCGGCTTCGGCGCCTTGATCGGCTACGCGCACCTGCTGGCCGTGCTGCTGGGCTGCATGCTGTTCGTGGCGCTGGTGATGAACCCGCTCATCGTGTTCTGGAAACTGCGCCGCAACCCGTACCCGCTGGTGCTGACCTGCCTGCGCGAAAGCGGCATCACGGCGTTCTTCACCCGTAGCTCGGCGGCGAACATTCCGGTCAACCTGGAGTTGAGCAAGCGTCTGGGCCTGCACGAAGACACCTACTCGGTATCGATCCCGCTGGGCGCGACCATCAACATGGCCGGCGCGGCGATCACCATCACCGTGCTGACCCTGGCGGCCGTGCACACGCTGGGCATCGCCGTGGACATTCCCACCGCGATCCTGCTGAGCGTCGTCGCAGCCATCTGCGCCTGCGGTGCTTCGGGTGTGGCCGGTGGTTCGCTGTTGCTGATTCCACTGGCGTGCAGCCTGTTCGGTATCCCAAGCGAAATCGCCATGCAGGTGGTGGCGGTCGGTTTCATCATCGGCGTGTTGCAGGATTCGGCGGAAACCGCGCTGAACTCCTCCACCGATGTGCTGTTCACTGCGGCGGCTTGCCTGGGTGAAGAAGATAAAGCAGCTCGATTGGCCTGACCCCAATCCCTTGTGGGAGCGGGCTTGCTCGCGAAAGCGGAGTGTCAGTCAATGAAGATGTTGAAGCTGATGGCCCCTTCGCGAGCAAGCCCGCTCCCACAGGAGACCGCGTACAAACGAAAAAGCCCCCGCAGCCTGAGGCTCCGGGGGCTTTTTTGTACCTGGACGGTTTAGAACGCGCCCATGTAGTCGCGCTTGCCCACTTCCACGCCGTTATGGCGCAGCAGTGCGTAAGTGGTGGTGACGTGGAAGAAGAACTGCGGCAGGCCGTAGGTCAGCAGGTAAGCCTGGCCGCTGAACCGCTTCTCTTTAGGCGTGCCCGGACGGGTGACGATCTCGATGCCTTCCTTGCCGTTGATCTGCGCAGGCGTAATGCTGCCGATGAAGGCCAGGGCCTTGGCGATCAGCGCTTGCAGATCCGCGAAGGTGGTTTCTGTGTCGTCGTACTTGGGCAATTCGACTTCGGCCAGGCGACCGGTAACGCCCTTGCTGAAATCAACGGCGATCTGCACCTGACGCACCAGCGGGAACATGTCCGGGAACAGGCGCGCTTGCAGGAAGGCGTTAGGGTCGATGTTTTTTTCGGTGGCGTGAGCCTCGGCCTTTTTCAGTACATCGCTCAGAGCGTTGAGCATTTGCTGGAAAACAGGCACGGAAGCGTCGTACAGGGAAATGGTCATGGCAGGTCTCGTGTGGTGACAGAGGGAAACGTCGGCCGATTATAGCCGCGCGCCGCCCTCCCGAGACCGGACTTTTTCAGCTGCCGTACACTTTGGCCGCCGGAACGGCCTGAGCCACCAGCTGTGAGACGGCTTCGCCCATCTCGCCGACCGCCCAGCGGCCCTGGCGATCCAGTTGTGGACCACGGCGCCAGCCGTCGGCGATGGACAACTTGCCGCCCTCTACTTCGAACATCTGCCCGGTCACCTCGGCGGAAGCCTCGGAGCCGAGCCACACCACCAGCGGCGCGACGTTTTCCGGGGCGAAGTAATCGAAGCCTTCTTCAGGCTTTTTCATGGTGTCGGCGAACACTTGCTCGGTCATTCCGGTGCGCGCGGCCGGCGCCAGGGCGTTGGCGGTGATCCCGTAGCGGCGCAGTTCAGCCGCCTGCACCAGGGTCAGCGAGGCGATACCGCCTTTGGCTGCCGCGTAATTGGACTGACCGATGGAGCCCTGCAACCCGGCGCCGGAACTGGTGTTGATGATCCGCGCATCGACCTTGGCGCCGCCCTTGGCCTGCTCGCGCCAGTACTTCACGGCGTGGCTGGAAATGCAGAAGTGGCCCTTGAGGTGCACGGCTACCACGGCATCCCAGTCGGCGTCGCTGAGGCTGGCGAACATGCGGTCGCGGCAGATGCCGGCGTTGTTGACCACCACGTTCAGGTCGCCGAAGGTTTCGATGGCCTGGCGCACGATCAACCCCGCCGAGTCATAGCGGGTGATGTCGTCACTGTTGGCCACGGCGCTGCCGCCCTGGCCGAGGATTTCGCCGACCACGGCCAACGCCGCTTCACGGTTGATGTCGTTGACCACCACTTTCGCGCCTTCGGCGGCGAAGGCCAGCGCGTAGGCGCGGCCCAGACCACCGCCGGCACCGGTGATGATCACGACGCGGTTTTCACAGATCTTCATATTGTTCATCCTTCAAATTCATCACTCGTTGCCACAATCCCTGTGGGAGCGGGCTTGCTCCCACAGGTTCAGTGGTCATCTTGAAATCACAAACGTTCGATGATCGTCACGTTGGCCTGACCACCGCCTTCACACATCGTCTGCATGCCGAAGCGTCCGCCGCTGCGTTCCAGCTCGTGCAGCAAGGTGCACATCAAGCGGGTGCCGGTGGCGCCCAATGGATGACCGAGGGCGATCGCGCCGCCGTTGACGTTGGTTTGTTCGTGGGGGTAGCCAGTCTCTTTCAACCAGGCCATGGCCACCGAGGCGAAGGCTTCGTTGATCTCCACGCGGTCGATGTCTTCGAGCTTCATGCCGGCACGCTTGAGTGCGTAAGCGGTGGCCGGGATCGGCGCGGTGAGCATCCAGATCGGGTCTTCGGCGCGCACGCTCAGGTGATGGATGCGTGCCCGTGGCGTCAGGCCGTAACGCTTGAGCGCAGCCTCCGAGACGATCAGCATCGCGCTGGCCGCGTCGCAGGTCTGGCTCGACACCGCGGCGGTCACCCGGTCGCAGCCGAACAGGAATTCCAGCTCGGACATTTTTTCCAGGCTGGTCTGGCGCGGCGTTTCGTCATGCAGCACACCGGCCAGTGGCACGATTTCGCGATTGAAGCGGCCTTGCTCGATGGCCTGCAAGGCACGTCGATGGGACTCCAGCGAATAGGCTTCAAGCTGCACCCGGGACAGGTCCCACTTTTCAGCGATCATCTGCGCCGAACGGAACTGCGTCGGTGGTTGCGCGCCATAGCGCCGCACCCAGCCTTCGGAACCGCTGAACGGATCGGTGAAGCCCAAGGGTTCGGCGGCGATCATCGCCGAGGAAATCGGGATCTGGGTCATAGTCTGCACGCCACCGGCGATGACCACGTCCTGGGTGCCGCTCATCACCGCCTGGGCGGCGAAGTGCACCGCTTGCTGCGACGAACCGCACTGGCGATCGATGGTGGTGCCCGGCACCGATTGCGACAGGCCGGCCGCCAGCCAACTGGTGCGGGCGATGTCCCCGGCCAGCGGGCCGATGGTGTCGACACAGCCGAATATCACGTCGTCGTAATCCTCGTCGGGAATGGCGTTGCGCTCGACCAGCGCGCGCAACACATGGGCGCCCAAGTCGGCGGCGTGGATCTGGCTCAGACCACCCTTGCGCCGCCCGATGGGCGTACGCAGGGCGTCGACGATATAAGCTTCAGGCATGGTCTACCTCGGTGAAAAAACTGAAATCTGGTATTGAGAGCGCCGAAAAACCTGTGGGAGCGAGCTTGCTCGCGATGAGGCCGGCACATCCAACATTGATGCCATCTGACGCACCGCCATCGCGAGCAAGCCCGCTCCCACAGGGGGTTCGTCACCCTTACTGACTGGTTAGAACGTACTGCCCGCACCCAGTGCAGGCTTGCTGTCGAGCAACGCTGTACGGATGCGTGCTTTGTGCAAACCACGATCGCCCCAGACCTTGTCCAAGGCCCAGGCGCGCTTCATGAACAGGTGCAAATCGACCTCCCAGGTGTACCCCATGGCGCCGTGGGCCTGGATGGTGTTCTTCGCCGCGAGCATCGCCGCTTCCGCCGTCGCCAGCTTGGCGTGGGACACCAGCACGTCCTGCCCCGGTTGTTGCTCGGCCAGCGCATAAGCGGCGCGGTACAGCGGGCCTTTGGCGAACTCGATCTGCACCGCGACGTTGGCCATCAAATGCTTGACCGCCTGGAACGAGCCCACCGGCTTGCCGAACTGCTTGCGCTCGAAGGTGTAGTCCACCGCCAGGTCGACCATGCGTTTGGCCAGCCCGAGCAATTGCGCGGCACTGGCGAGGGCGCCACGGTTGAAGGCTGCCGTCCACAGGCGTCGGCCCTGCTCACCGCTGGCAACGCAGGTGGCGGGGGTTGGCGTCCACTCGACCTGGAACAGCTGGCGGCTCGGGTCGACCGACTCGTTGCGGGTCAGGCGTACGGCATCACGCTCCAAGGCGTGCACTTCGTCGCCATTGGCCAGCAACAGCAGATCGGCGACATGGGCATCGCTGACCAGCGGATTACCTGGCTCGGAAACCGCGAGACGCGCACGGCCCTCGGCCACTCGCGACAGCCATTTTTGTTTGAGCGGCGCGTGTTGCTCATCCAGGGCGGCGAGCAATGGCACGCCGACCAGCATGGTCTCCACCAGCGGCTCGGGCAGCCCCGCATAACCGCATTCCTGAGCGATCAGCACGAAGTCCAGCTCATTCATGCCCATGCCGTCCTGCGCCTCGGGCACGGTCAGGGCGGTCAGGCCCAGCTCCACCAGTTGCGCCCAGAGTTGCTCACTGCGCCCGCTGTCGCTCTGCCACAGTTCGCGAATGCGTTCCGGGGTGACTTCGTTGATCAGAAAGCTGCGGACGTTGTCCTGAAACAGCAGTTGGTCGCGGCTGAAACTAAAGTCCATGGTCTATTCCTCAGGCACGCGGCATGCCGAGCATGCGTTCGGCAATGATGTTGCGCTGGATCTCGTTGGTGCCGGCGTAGATCGGCCCGGCCTGGGCAAACAGGAAGCCTTCCAGCCAATGACCGACGTCACCGGCGGCCGGTGCTTCGGGCAGCAATTCGCCGCGCAATCCGAGAATGCTCATGGCGGTGTCGTGCATGCGCTGGTCAAGTTCGGACCAGAAGATCTTGTTGGTCGACGATTCCGGCCCGATCTTGCCGCCCTGCACAAGTTGCGAAGCAGTCATGTAGGTGCTCAGGGTGTAGGCCTCGGCATCCAGCCAGGCGCGCATCACCGCCTCGCCGATGGCCGGGTCGCGGTCGGCGTGCTCACGGTTGGCCAGGTACAACTGCACCAGACGCTTGGCGGTTTCCTGGAAGCGCGCCGGTGAACGCAGCAACAAACCACGCTCGAAACCGGCGGTGGACATCGCCACGTGCCAACCCATGCCTTCGCCACCGAGGGCGTTTTCCACCGGCACCTTGACGTCGTCGAAGAAAATTTCGGCAAAACCAGGCAAGCCGTTGAGCTGCGGAATCGGCCGCACCGTGATGCCCGGCGTGTCCAGCGGCAGCAGGATGAAGGTCAGGCCGTGATGACGCTGGGACTGCGAGTCGGTACGGAAAATACCGAACGCCCAATCCGCCCACACCGCACGGGTCGACCAGGTTTTCTGGCCATTGATCACGTAGTGGTCGCCCACCCGCTCTGCCTTGGAACGGATCGCTGCCATGTCAGAACCGGCACCCGGCTCGGACCAGGCCTGGGCCCAGATGTCTTCGCCTGTGGCCATGCGCGGCAGGAAACGCGCTTTCTGCTCTTCGCTGCCGTACTCCATCAGGGTCGGGCCGAGCAGGAAGATGCCGTTCTGGTTGACCCGTGCCGGCGCCCCGGAACGGTAGTATTCCTCTTCGAAAATCAGCCACTCGATCAGGTCGCAGCCACGGCCGCCGAGTTCGGTCGGCCAGGTGACCATGCCCCAACGGCCTTCGTTGAGTTTGGCTTCCCAGGCGCGGTGCTCGGCAAAACCCGCCTCGGTGTCGAACGATTGCAGCGGTTTACTCGGTACATTGGCGGCCAGCCAGGTCCGCGCTTCAGCGCGAAAGGCTTGTTGGGCCGGGGTATAGGTCAAGTCCATGAGCGTGCCTTCAGCCGTTGAATCGGGCATCGCGTTTCTCGACGAACGAGTCGCGTGCTTCCTGAGAGTCCAGTGAGCGGTAGGCTTCGAGGGTGAAGCCCTGCTCCCAGCGGTATTTATCTTCGAGGTTGCCGTCTTCGATGCCGCTCAGCGCTTCCTTGGCCAGGCTGATCATGCCGGGGCTCTTGGCGGCGATGGTGCGGGCGATCTGCAACGCGGCTTCGCGCAAGTCTTCGCGCTTGACCACCCGCTCCACCGCGCCCAGGCGGTAAGCCTCGGCGGCGTCGATGGCTTCGCCGGTGAAGTACATGTGGCGGACTTTCTGCACCGGGAACAGGCGCTGCAAATGCGCACCGCCGCCCATGGCGCCGCGATCAACTTCCGGCACGCCGAAGGTGGCGCACTCGGACGCGACGATGATGTCGGCGGCGCCGCAGATGCCGATGCCGCCGCCCAGCACGAAGCCGTGCACGGCCACGATCACCGGTTTCGGGTTGCGGTGGATGGCCTTGAAGCTATCGTAGTTGCCCTTGTTCACCGCGACGATCAGGTTGCCGTCGGCGGCCAGTTCCTTGATATCGACCCCGGCGCAGAAGCCGCGACCTTCGGCACGGATCACGATCACCCGCACGTCGCTGTTGCGGCCCAAGCCCTCGATCTCGCTGGCGATATCGGCCCAGCCCTGGCAATTGAAAGCGTTGACCGGTGGTCGGTTGAAGACCAGTTCGGCAATGCCGTGTTCGATGCTGACGCTAAATGGTTTCATGGTTTCCTTCCTTCACAATGCATGGCCCCTTACGACACACGGCGGCACAGCTCGCCCAGGCGCGCTTCGGCGTCGCGGACGATCTGTTCAATCAATTGGGCGCAGCTGGGCAAGCTGTCGATGGATGCAGCGATTTGTCCGGCAGGCAACACGCCCTCGGCCGGACGCCCGTCGACCATGGCTTTCTGGATCACCATCGGTGCGTTGGCGGCCATGATGCTTTGCGCGGCGGTCAACTCTCCGCTGCCGCGCATCTTCAACGCACTGGTGAGCAACTGGGTCAGGCTCATGCCGGTGTGACGGCGGTAGGCCAGGCCACTGCGCACGGCCAGCAACAGGCGCTTGAGGCCGCCGCTGTTTTCCAGCTGGTTGAGCAATTCGTTGCGGATCATCCGTTGCGGCATGCCGTCGATGGCCCGGCTGATGATGATCGCCGCCGGGTCCTTGACCGCCAGGTAACGGGCAAGCGTCGCCTGGGGCACCGGGCTGTCGGCGCACATCAGGAAACGCGTGCCCATGGCGATGCCTTCGGCACCGTAGGCCAGGGCCGAGACCAGGCCCTTGCCGTCCTTGAATCCGCCGGCCGCCACCACGGGCACCGACACAGCATTGACCACCTGATCAAGCAGCATCGAGGTCGGTACGGAACCGGTGTGTCCCCCGCCCTCACCGCCCTGTACGGTCACCGCATCGGCGCCCATTTCCACGGCTTTCTGCGCATGCTTGAGCGCGCCCACCGTGGGAATGCACACCACCCCGGCATCCTTAAGGCGGCTGATCATTTGCTTGCCCGGCGAACGGCTGTAGCTGACCGCGCGGACTTTATGACGCAACACCAACTCGACGATCTCGCCGGCATTGGCCTGGTACATATGGAAATTCACCCCGAACGGCTGATCGGTCAGGCGCCGGGTTTCGATGATCGCCGCTTCCATCTGTTGCGGCTCGATGGTCGCCCCGGCGAGAAAACCGAAACCGCCAGCATTGCCTGTGGCCGCCACCAGTTTCGGGTCGGCGACCCAGCCCATGGCGGTCTGGATGATCGGATAGCGGCAACCGAGCAGTTCAGTCAAACGGGTATTCAACGAGATCGCCATGTTCACGCCTCGCCCGTTTTGCGCTGGGAACTGGCCATGGCCTTGGCGTCGTAGCCGCCGAGGCGGTCGCCGGACACCAGTTCGTTGTGGGCATGGGCGAAGTGATGCAGGCCGAACACCATGTCCATGGTCGCGCGCTTGCCCATCAGGTCTTCGGCGTTGTTCACCGCTTGCTTGCTCAGTTGCAGGCCCAGGCGCGGCATCTGGGCGATGCGCCCGGCGATGTCGAGGGTTTGTTGCTCCAGCTCGTCGCGAGCAACTACCCGATTGAGCATCCCCATCTGATAGGCACGCGGTGCCGGCATGCGCTCGCCGAGGAACAGGAACTCCTTGGCGATACGTGGGTTCAGTTCATGCACATGAGCAAAATACTCGACCCCGGGAATGCCCATGCGAACCACCGGATCGGCGAAATACGCATCCTCGCTGGCGACGATCAGGTCGCAGACCCAGGCCAGCATCAGCCCACCGGCAATGCACGCGCCCTGGACCATGGCGATGGTCGGCTTGGGCATCTCGCGCCAGCGCCGGCACATGCCCAGATAGACTTCCTGCTCGCGGGCGTAGAGAAACTCGCCGCCCGGTTTGTTCACATGGTCGTACCACAGGCTGGCGCGGTCGAAGGTCTTATCGACGTCGCGGCCCGGGGTGCCAATGTCATGCCCGGCGGAGAAATGCTTGCCGGCGCCACGCAACACAATGACCTTCACTTCATCGTCATCGCAGGCCCGGCGAAACGCCGCGTCCAGCGCATAGGTCATCTGCGAGTTCTGCGCGTTGTGGAACTCGGGGCGGTTCATGGTGACCAGGGCCACCGCGCCACGCACCTCGTACAGCACCACCTCGGCCTGATTGTTATCGTTATGTTCAGCCATCACTTTTCTCCGCAACGCGTTGCTCAGCGTTGGCCTGGCGGGTTGTCTTTGAGTTGCAGGGCGCGCAGGTTGTGCGGGTCCAGACGCTGGATCAGTTGCAACTGCTCGGCCGTCGGCGCCGCGGTGGTCGGGCAGTCATCCGGCACGTGCAATTCGAAACCGGTGTTGTCCTGGACTTGCGCTGCCGTCACGCCGGAGTGCAGCGAACGGATGCGCATCTGCCGCTGCGGACCCTGGAAATCCAGGACGCAGAGGTCGGTGATGATCAGGCGGATGTCGATGTCGTCCAGCGACCAGCCCCGCGCCAGGCGGGCCGGGTTGTAGCCGACCGAGGCGACCATATCGACCTCGCCTTCGACGAACACCCGGCGGTTATGGCTCGGCACGCAAAACGAGTTGGCGTGGCTGATCGAGTTGCCGGGGAAACCGCGCACGCCGAGCATCTGCGCCTTGGGTTTGGCGTAGTCGCCGATGCAGGAAATGTTGGCTTGACCGTAACGGTCGATCTGGGTCGGGCCGACCAGTGCATGGCGCTTGCCGCCCCAGACGTTGTCGAAAATCCGCGAGAAACCCATCCAGCTGTCGCGCTTGGGCTCGTAGCCTTTGCGCGCGCCCAAGGGCACCGGTTCGGCCACCATGTAGGCTTCGGAGTCGGTCATCAGCAGTTGCGGGTTGCTGGTCAGCATGGCCAGCGAGGCCGCCAGGCGCGGGATCACGCCGATGCCGGAGGCCAATACTTCGCCGTCTTCGCGCCAGGCTTCGGAGGCCGCGCAGATCATCAACTCAGCGAGGCTGAAATCAGTAGTGCTCATCGAAAGGCTCCTTAGAAAATCGGCAACGGCAGTTCACGGATCGCAGCCAGGCCGCCGACCTTTTCCAGATACTGTTCGTGGGTGCAGTCGACGTAGTCGCTCACGTAGCCCTGCCAGCCGTCGGCCACCTGGACCGTGGCGTTGTAGGCCTTGAAGTGCGCGACGTCGAAACCGTACAGCGGCGCACAGGAAGACGGATGCGCCCCGCCCGGCACGTGGGCCACCGCGGTGGTCAGGTTGCGTTCCCAGAACACTTGATGGGCGTGGGCGCTGTCCTGATGGAAATACTCGCTGTCGACCAGCTCATCGCAGGTCACGTAGCTGTGGGTCGCGGCCCGCACGAACAGGTCGTCCATGTAGTGATCCGGACCGCTGATCTGGCACACGCCGCGTTTGTCGGCACGGTCGACGTGGACCAGCGTCGCGTCGAGCTTGAGCGCTGGCATGGCGACCCAGTCCTTGCCATCGGCATAGGGCGAGGCGATCAACTTGATCTGGCGGTTGTGGCGCAGCACGTCAGTGCCCAGGCCCACCGCCGTCGGAATGAACGGCACATTCATCGCCGCCGCCCGCAGGCCGAGCAACAGCATGCCTTCGTCGATCTCCATCACTTCCAGCGCCGCTTCCTGGCGCGCCTTGCGGAAGTACGGCTCCAGCGGAATGAAATCCAGGGAAACGAAGGCGAACACCAGTTTCTTGATCTTCCCGGCTGCGCAAAGCATGCCGACGTCCGCCCCCCCGTATGCAACAACAGTCAGCTCCTTGAGGTCCGAGCGCAGGATCTCGCGCACCAGCGCCATCGGCTTGCGGCGCGGGCCCCAGCCACCGATACCGATGGTCATGCCGTCACGCAGTTGGCCGACAATCTCGGCGGTGGTCATTTGCTTGTCCATCGTCTTGTTCCTCATTGGCGACCGACACTGAAGTCGTGGCCCCAGTGGCTGACCACGGTGCTTTCGAACGGTGTGTGGCGGTCCCAGTCGACCACCAGGCCGTCGCAGCCGTACTCCAGGTCAAACCCGGACGGGGTCTTGATATAGAAAGAAATCATCTGGTCATTGGTGTGCTGGCCGAGGGTCGCCGACAGCTTCACGCCGTTGGCGTGGACGCGATCCAGCGCACGACCGACTTCGTCCAGCGCGTTGACCTCGACCATCATGTGCACGCAACCGTGGGGCATCGGGCACTCGAAAATCGCCAGCGAGTGGTGGCGGCCGTTGTTGCAGTGCAGGAAGTGAATGCGCTTTTGCGGCTCGGCCGGGTCCGGAGTGAAGCGGACTTTCATCAGGTCGGACAGACCGAAACCCATCACCTGTTCGTAGAAGTCGCGGCAGCGCTCGAAGGCCGGGGCTGGCAATACGACGTGGCCCATGCCGAGGTCGTTGGTGACGAAACCTTTGACGCCCACTGGCGAAACGAATCGGGCGAAGTCCTGCAACGGGCCCCAGAACAGTTCGTGGCGATTGCCATCCGGGTCGCTGAAGTGCACCAGTTCCTGGACCTTGCGCAACTCGGCCTCAGCCGCAGTGCCAAGGGTCACTTGCACGTCGGCCTGTTGCAGCTCGCTGACTGCCTGTTCAAGCGCCGCTTTGCCGGCCACTTCCCAGCCGCAGGCACCGAAGCCGTTCTCGGCGTTCTTCTGCACCAGGATGCGGTAGTGGCGCTCGTCCATCTTCAGGTACAGGTGGCCGTCGTCATCGTTGCCGATGACCATCATGCCCAGCACCTGGCTTGCGTAATGGCGCCATTGCGCCAGGTCGCTGGATAACAGGGTGACGTAACCCAGACCACGGATATCCATGGATGCACTCCTCGTTTTACTCAGGCGGTGCCGCCCTTCGGCGACTGCCGGGGGAGACTTTATGTAGGGCCTATTCAAACGGGTTCGGGGAGGGGCAACATCGTCCAATGGGACTAGCGGATTTGGTGGGGTACACGCATCAAAAACTGTGGGAGCGGGCTTGCTCGCGAAGGCGGCGTGTCAGGCGCCATTGATGTTGAATGTGCCGGCCTCTTCGCGAGCAAGCCCGCTCCCACAGGGGTCAGTGGTGTTGCGGGTTTATGCAGGCGGGTCGATTTGATCGAGCACGCGGTTCGCGGTGATTTCGGCCAGCATGACGCTATTGGAAATACCCAGCAGGGCATTGCGATCACCACCCTCCAGATGATCCACCAGTTGATGCACCATCACATCCACCGAGGCCAGGGTCTCGACCAGATAGACCACCAGGGTTTCGGTCGTGGCCTCAGGGTCGACGGTAAACAGTGTGCTGATTGTTCGAGGGGTGGCTTTGATGTCGGCTGTCGAGGGGAAGTGGTAAGCGAGGGCACGCTCGGCGGCCTCGTTGAGTTTTTTTGAATCGGGCTCGTATGGGGATGCTGGATCGGATTCCGGCGGATTTGGTGTGACTTTGAACATATCTCAGGTTCCTAATGATGTGCCAACCTCCTGCTGCTAAACGAAGAGGGTGGCAGCTGCACGCAGGTTAGCAGACCGGGGAACCTAAGAAGCCGGCGCGCCCAAGGGCGCCCTGCGTACAGCCACCATCAAAATACAGGCACAAAACCTGACTGATAGAAGCGTCGTACGACTTAGGTTATACCCGAGCTGCTAAACCCGATCACTGATGAGCAGTGACGCGAATCAAGTTACCGAGGGGCTCCAAGGCGCACAAGCCGGCGGATTCTGGCGTACCTGTAGGCAACGACGCAAGGCGTTGTAGCTTTCATCGAGTAACACTGACAGCCGTTAAACAGGCTCTGTTCAAAGGCCAAATCGGTGGCGCGAACTTGCGCAATAACCTGTAGGAGCGAGCTTGCTCGCGATGGTCGTCAACGATAACGCTGAAAGCCTGACACCCCGCGGCGTTCTTCGGTTTATCGCGAGCAGGCTCGCTCCTACAAGGGGTATGCGGTGTTCAATCTTATTCGGCAGGCATAAAAAAACGGGCCTTGGGGACCCGTTACAAAGGTGGCCTGACGTCCGTGCCAGGCCTGAAAAACTTCTAAGCTTGATCAGCCAAATGGCTTGACCAAAAACCCTGTGGGAGCGAGCTTGCTCGCGATGGCGGACTTTCATTCAACATCAATGTTGACTGTTATGGCCTCATCGCGAGCAAGCTCGCTCCCACAGGGATAGTGTGGTGTTCAAGCTCTAGTGGCTTGCCTATCAACCCTTACGAAAATGCGGAATCACCTTCTCGCCAATGTTCTTCAAGGTTTCCAGCTGCGCCCACTGCGGCACGGTGCCCATCTGGCAGATGAACAGGATTTCGTCGGCGCCGGCATCGATCAGGCGCTGCACGTAGCCGATGCAATCCTCGACGGTGCCGTAGGCGTGGTTCGGGTTCATCATGGCCATGGTCGGGTCGGAGAAGTCGACGCTGACTTCTTCCGAAGCGAAGCGCGACTTGATCACGCTCTGGCCGTTGCCATCGACGTAGGTGTCGTCTTTCCACTTCTCCGGGTCCGGACGCTCACCGCCGCCGTACCAGTAGCCCAGGGATTCCATGAAGTAGCGCTGGCCACGGATACCGATACGGCGCGCTTCTGCGTTGTCGTCCAGCACGATGGCCGGGCACAGCGCGGCGATGTGGCGGTTAGGACGGAAGCCCACCTGCTTCTTCTCATCGCGGTTGTCGTAGGCCGTGTGATACACCTCGACCTTCTTGGCGATTTCTTCCGGACCACCGAAACCCAGCACCAGTGCGCCCATGCCGCGACCGCCGGCATTTTTCAGCGACTCGGTGTTGGTGCATGCCAGGTACATCGGCGGGTGCGGATCCTGGTACGGCTTTGGATGGATCGGGCGCTTGGGGATCTGCACGAAGTCGCCGTTGTGCTCGATCTCGTCCTGCACGAACATTTTCGGGATCAGGTACATCATCTCGTCGATCTGCGGCTGCAAGGTCGCCAGGTCGTAGCCGAAAGTGCCGGCTTCCTGCTGGGTGCCGCCCTTGCCCACACCAAAGTGCACACGGCCCTTGGACAGCAGGTCGAGGGTGGCGATGCGCTCGGCGACCTTCACCGGGTGGTTCATCGCCGGCGGCAGGCAGACCACGCCGTGACCGATGCCGATGCGCTCGGTCTTGCCGGCGACGAACGCCAGCATGGTTTCCGGGGCTGACATGTGCGAGTAGTTGCTCAGCGCGGTGTGCTCCACGCACCAGAAGGTGTCGAAGCCAAGCTTGTCGGCCAGCACAGCCTGTTCGACGGTGTCTTCAAAAATCTTGCGGTCGCCTTCACGGCTGGAATCCACCGTCTGTGCTTCGTAAATCAGGGAAAATTTCATGGTTGATCCTTGTGCTTATTTGGATGCGCAGTCGGCGCCAGAGACCTGTGCCTTGCGCCCATGCTCGGGTATTGGCAGGGCGCTCGAATCACGCAAACGGACTAGCCGGTTTGCAGGGAAGCGTCAGAGGAAAAAGTCGTTGCTGTCCTGGCCCATGCTCACGCCGCCGAGGTTCCAGGCGTACTTGGCCGGGCTGTTGGCGACGTGGGCGCGACCAGTGTGAATGTCGCGGAACGCACGGTTGATCGGGTGGCTGCGGAAGATCGTCGAAGCACCGCTGTTGAACATCAGCTCGCCAACGGCCTTGGCGCACTTGTCGGCCACCAGCGCCGAGTCGTAACGCATCTTCACCCGCTCGGGCATGCTCAACGGCTCCCCCTTCTGCGCGCGCTCCAGCATCAGGGCGAAGTTGCGATGCAGCACGGTCTTGCACTCGTCGACGCAGACCATGGCATTGGCCAGCGCCGATTGCGCAGCCGGGTCCTGAACCATTTTGCGACCGTCATTGACCCCGACCCGGGCCCGATTGTGCTCGACGAACTGATCCACCGCGCCTTGCAGGGCACCGATAGCGGACGACGAAACCGCACGCACGAAAATCTGCCCGAACGGCAGGCGGAACAACGGTGCAGTGTTCACCTCGTTGCCCGGACTGTTCTGCATGAAACCGTCGAATGCGCGATGGGTGCGGTACTCGGGAACGAAGGCGTTTTCCACCAGAATGTCGTGGGAACCGGTGGCTTCCAGGCCCATGACGTTCCAGTTGTCGAGAATCAGGTAGTCGCTGCGCGGCACCAGGAACGTCCGATAATCCGGCGCCCCGCCCGCCTCCGCCGGCGGCACCAGCGCACCGAGGAACGCCCAGTCGCAATGCTTGCTGCCGGAAGAAAAACCCCAGCGACCGCTCAACTTGAAGCCACCGTCGACCCGCTCGACCTTGCCCACCGGCATATAGGAAGACGAGATCAGCACGCTGGAATCGCTGCCCCAGACATCCTGCGCGGCGCGGTCGTCGAACAGCGCCAGTTGCCAGTTGTGGATCGCCACCACCCCCAGCACCCAGGCCGAGGACATGCAGCCTTCGGCAAGGGTCATCTGCACGTCGAAGAAATCCTTGGGCTCCAGTTCATAGCCCTCCCAACGGGACGGTTGCAGGATGCGAAAGAACCCGGCGTCCTGGAAATCCTTCAGGGTTTCTTCAGGCAACTGGCCTGCTTGCGCGGCATTCAGGGCGCGTTCACGCAGGATCGGCACCAACTCGCGGGCACGTTGGCTCAGACGCTGGCGAATCAGGTCTTGGTTGAGCATTTTTATTGTTCTCCTTTGTTCACCCCGTCCGCCGGGGCGCGCGTGCAACGGGGCGGGTGTAGCGCCCCTACACTGGCATTCAAACAATGCGCAACAGAGTGGACATCCCTCAAACGGACCATGTGGGATTGGGGAACAGGTATCAGGGGGTGTATCAGAAAGGGATGTGTTGGTTGGCAGGCCGCCATCGCGAGCAGGCTCGCTGCCACATTGGGTCCCCGGTTTTACTCGGGACTTGTGGCCGCTGAAGATCCCTGTGGGAGCGAGCTTGCTCGCGATGGCTTTGTGTCAGGCGATGATAATTTTGTGGGTGTACATATCCGTTGCTGCGGTAACGGCCTCTGGCGGTTCCGCTCTTACAGCGGGTCACTTGGAAAAGCCCCAAGTAACCAAGGGCTCTTGCCCCTGACGTTCGGTGCCTCGCTTAGGCTCGGCCTCACGAGGGGGCGTACACCGCAACAGCGTCCGAGGCGGCCTACCGGCCGGCCTGTTTGCCGGGTTCGTTCGTCTGTGATGTACCTGGTCGACTGGCAGGCCGCTATCGCGAGCAAGCTCGCTCCCACAGTTGATCCGGGTTTGCCTGCAAGAGATTGGTCGGCTGGCAGGCCGCCTTCGCGGGCAAGTCGGATCGCCGCACCGCCGCTCCCACAGGTGCTGAGTACATCTGCAAGAATTTGGCCGGCGGTCAGGCCGCCATCGCGAGCAAGCTCGCTCCCACAGAAGAGCAAAAGCAGGCCGGCATACACCCACGCTCTTCACCACTCATCAGGCCGAGCGTTAGCTCGCCTGCAGCTTTTGATCTTGATCCACCCGCCCCCTCGGAAGGCTGAGTGGAGGCGTTCATCCAGGGGGTAGGCGCGCAGCGCCGTTCGGCGCAGCCGAACACATCGAGAGGAGGTCGAGCGAAGCCGACCGGAGGCGATGCCCCCGGATGAATGCCGGAGCGAAGGAACCCCGAGCCTTGGCGAGGGGCCGTACGTAAGGGGCGAGACCTTTTGGTTCCTTTTGGGGCGTTTGCCAAAAGGGACTCGCCGTAAGGGCGAAACCATAAGCCGCCGTTACCAAAAAAACGGATATGTACACAACACAACAACAGCCTGGTCGGCCCAGAGGCCGCCAATGCCTAGTCCCCTCGGACGATGTGACGACTGGACGTCAGAGCAAGAATCCATCGCACTCCCCAACCAACAAAAAGGCCCAGTGCGATGAACGACGTCAATCTCAAAGCCGACATGCTCCAGGCCATGCGCCGCCTGGCCAAGTCAGTCACCATTATCAGCACCAGCAACGGCTCCGAACGCTTCGCCATGGCCGCCACCGCGGTCGACTCCCTGAGCACCGAACCACCATCGCTGCTGATCTGCGTCAACAAGACCGCCTCGCCCCACGCCGCACTGGCGACCGGCGCCGACTTCTGCGTCAACATCCTCGGCGTCGAACAACAAGACCTGGCCAACCTGTGCAGCGGCGCGATCAAGGGTGAAGCGCGCTTCGACCGCGGCAACTGGCTGACCAGCCCCGGCGGCATTCCTTACCTGGGTGACGCACAGTCGGCGATCCTCTGCCGCCAGGACGGCCACTTCAGCTACGGCACCCACACCGTGTTCATCGGGCGCATCCTGCAGATTCACACCACTGACGCCATCACCCCGCTGGTCTACCTCGACGGCAGCTACACCACCACCGCCAAACCCACTCCTTCCTTCGCTGTAGCCGGCTGAGGCCTGGACATGGACGGCCTGAACGGGTTGACGGCGCTGCGAGTGAACAGCGCCGACCAGTTGCCATGGGATGACCGCTGCGATTTGCTGATCGTCGGGTTTGGCGGTGCCGGCGCCTGTGCCGCCATCGAAGCCAGCACTCGCGGCCTGTCAGTACTCGCACTGGATCGCTTCGAAGGCGGCGGCGCCACGGCGCTCAGTGGTGGCGTGGTATATGCCGGCGGCGGTACGCCGTATCAGCGTCAGGCTGGCTATGAAGATACCAGCGAAGCCATGTTCAATTACCTGCGTCAGGAAGTCGGCGAGGCCGTCAGTCGTGAAACCCTAAAGGATTTCTGCGAAGGCAGCCGCGAGCAACTGGCCTGGCTGGAGCGACAAGGCGCCGCGTTCGAAGCCAGCGTGCCGCCGCATAAAACCTCGTACCCGAGCGACCAGTACTACCTCTATTACTCCGGCAACGAAGCCGTGCCGGCCTATGCCGCCAGTGCCAAGCCGGCGCCCCGTGGTCACCGCACCAAAGGTCCGGGCATGTCCGGCGCCAGCCTGTTCGCCCCGCTCAAGGCCAGTGCCTTGCGTCACGGCGCACGCCTGCGCAGCCAGTGCGAAGTGCGGCGACTGGTGCTCGACCTCGACGACAAGGTCATCGGCGTCGAAGCCTGGCAGTTGCCGTCGGGCAGTCGCGCCGCCAAACAACATGCGCGTCTGTCGCGCTGGGCCGCCGCCATTCATATGTACGCCCCGGCGCTGGCCGACCGCTTGCGCGCCCGTCAGCGTCGCATCGAACAGACCAGCGCCATTCGGCAATTGATTCGCGCCGAACAGGCGGTGTTGCTGAGCAGCGGCGGTTTTATCTTCAATCGCGATCTGGTGCGCCAACACGCGCCGCAGTATCTGGCCGGCTTGCCATTGGGCGCCACCGGTTGCAACGGCAGCGGCATCGCCCTGGGCCAGAGCGCCGGCGGCAGCGTGGCGCGGATGGACAAGGTCAGCGCCTGGCGTTTCATCAATCCGCCATTGGCCTGGGCTCGCGGGCTGATCGTCAATGCCCGCGGACAGCGTTACGCCAACGAAGAAATCTACGGCGCGACCCTCGGCCACGCCATGGTCGAAGAACAGGGTGGTCGCGCCATTCTGATTCTCAATCGGGCTCTGGTTCGAGAAGCACTCAGTCAGGTCGGCCCCGGCAAAGTCTGGAATTTCCAGCGCCTGCCGGTGCTGCTCAATCTGCTGTTCAACGCCAAGCGCAGCAACAACCTGGCCGGACTGGCCAAACGTTGCAACCTGCCGCCCGAACTGCTGCGCCAGAGTGTCGAACGCTATTCCCGCGCGGCACGGGGTGAGGTCGCCGACGAGTTCGGCAAATCCGCCGCGATGCTCGCCAACCTCGAACAAGGCCCGTGGTACGCCCTCGACCTGTCCTTTGACTGCAAGCTGTT
Organism: Pseudomonas sp. GL-B-12; assembly: GCF_019955895.1. Classification (NCBI taxonomy): domain Bacteria; kingdom Pseudomonadati; phylum Pseudomonadota; class Gammaproteobacteria; order Pseudomonadales; family Pseudomonadaceae; genus Pseudomonas; species Pseudomonas sp. GL-B-12. The sequence goes on along the minus strand of NZ_JAHBCX010000040.1, from coordinate 2,167 downwards.
CCCCTGCCCGGTCATCACTTTGGGCGGGCTGAAAGTCTGCGAGGACAGCGGTCGGGTGCTGGACCACGCCGGCCAGCCGATCCATGGCCTGTACAGCGCCGGCCGCAATGCGGTCGGGGTCGCCTCCAACCTGTATGTCTCCGGCCTGTCCCTGGCCGACTGCATTTATTCCGGTCGCCGGGCTGCCGCCCACGTGGCCGACCAATTCGCACTTCAAACCGCACGATCAGGAGAACAACAATGCAACGTGTAGAAGGCAAAGTCTGCATCATCACCGGCGCCGCCAGCGGCATCGGTCGCGAAGACGCCCTGCTGCTGGCCCGTGAAGGCGCCAAAGTGGTACTGACCGACCTCAATGAAGAGGCCGGTCGCCAGGTGGCTACAGAAATCGGCGCCAACGCGCTGTTCATCCGCCACGACATCGCCAGCGAAAGCGATTGGCAGAACGTGGTGAAAACCACCGTCGAACACTTCGGCCGCCTCGACGTGCTGGTCAACAACGCCGCGATCCTGGCGCTGGGCAGCATCGAAGACACCACCCTGGAGCTGTGGCAGAGGGTGCAGAAGATCAACGGCGACGGCTACTTCCTCGGCTGCAAGTACGCGATCCAGGCCATGAAGGAAACCGGCGGCGGCTCGATCATCAACATGTCGTCGGTGGCGGCGTTGGGCGCGATGCCGATGTTCTGCGCTTACTCGGCGTCCAAAGGCGCGGTGGCGGCGATGACCCGTTCCATTGCCCTGCACTGCAAGCAGCAGGGCTACCGCATTCGCTGCAACAGCGTGCACCCGGATGGCGTGAACACGCCGATGACCCAGGCCCTGGCTGGTGGTCAGCCAATCCCGCAGGAAGCGCTGGACCAGGACCCGATGAACCGCATGGCCGCGCCACGGGACATTGCCAACGTGGTGCTGTTCCTCGCCGCCGACGAGTCGCGGTTCGTCAACGGTGCAGAGATCCGCGTCGACAACGCCCAACTGATCAGCGGGCTCTGAGGCCGAGGTGAACATGGGCACGCAACAACAGAACCTGACCCCGGCCGAACACACGACGGCAAGCGTCTCATTGCAAGTGTGCGCGGTGATCGACGAGACCCTGGATGCGCGCTCGCTGGTGCTGGACGTACCGCCAACCCTGCGTGAGCGCTTTCGCTACAAACCGGGCCAGTTCCTGAGTTTTCGCGTGCCCTTGGCCGGCAAACTGTTGACCCGCTGCTATTCCATGGCCAGCTCGCCCCTCGCGGACGCGCTACCCAAGGTCACGGTGAAACGGGTCGACGGTGGCCGGGTGTCGAACTGGATGAACGAAGTGCAGGTCGGCGACTGGCTGGAAGTGCTGCCACCGGCCGGGCATTTCTGCCTGGACCCGCAGCCGTCGGCGGACACCGAAAAGCCCCTGGTCCTGTTCGGGGGCGGTTCGGGCATCACCCCGGTGTTTTCCATTCTCAAATCGGTGCTGCACAGCAGTCGGCGGCCGATCAAGTTGATCTACGCCAACCGCGATGAAGCGTCGGTGATTTTCAAGGACGAGCTGTGCCAGTTGATCAAGGCGCATCCTGATCAACTGCACGTGGTGCACGTCCTCGATTCGGTGCAGGGCTTCCTGACGGACCATCAGGTCCGTCATCTGCTGCGCGGATCGGCCGGTGGCGACTACTTCATCTGCGGGCCGGGACCGTTCATGGACACCGTGGAGCGCACGCTGCTGGCACTGGGCGAAGCGGCCGAGCGGATCCATGTCGAGCGTTTCGTCTCGCCACCGGACCCTGACGAGCTGCTGGCCGAGGAAGCCGTGGCGCGCGCTGCGGCCATGGACTCGCAGTGTGACGCGCTGATCGTCGAACTCGATGGTCAGCAACACGAAATTGCCTGCCAGCCCGGCGATACCTTGCTGCAAAGTTGCAAAGCCGCTGGCCTCGACGTGCCGTCGTCCTGTGAAGAAGGTTTCTGCGGGGCCTGCATGTGTGTGGTCAAGGAAGGCGAGGTTCAGTTGGCGCGCAACGATGTGCTGACGCCCAAGGAACTGGCCGGCGGCTGGACCCTGGCCTGCCAGAGCCGACCGACCGGGGCGAAAGTACGCCTGAAATTCCCGGATTGAGGTTACGCTCCTACGGGGGAATGCGGTCAATTGTGGGAGCGGGCTTGCTCGCGAAGGCGGTGTGTCAAC